>JBFFHG010000021.1:0-11953 GCA_041557055.1 Desulfosarcinaceae bacterium | reverse complement strand
TGGCCGATAAGTTTTCATCATCCGGGATTTGATCAAGACACTCAAAATATTCAAGAATCCTTTTTATCCGAATATCTTCGAGTTGCTTTGTAAATTCGTTTCGTTCCAGAAGCTCCCATGCAAGGATATCTTGCGTAACAGGTCTTTTGCGTAATGCGGAGAGAAAAGATTTGAAAAATTCAGCCACCTGTTCATCCGGGGGCATTGCCTTGATTCGATCAGGATTCGGACCTGTTAATTCTTCAACCGTGGGCCAGAAATCAACTGTCCGGCTGTATTCCCCGATCAGCTCCGGCAATCCGCCGAAATACCTGTAAACGAGAACTTTGTCTACGCCGGCCATTCTTGCGACCTTGTTTACCCCAAGGTTTTTGAATCCCTCTTTTCCCATAATTTGTCCAACCGCTTTGATAAGTTTTTCTTTTGTTTGTTTCTTGCGGTCTTTTTTTTTATCCATGGCTTCTCCGAATCCGGTTAAAAATGTCACCAGTGGTGACATTTTTAACCGGTCAATCTGTGCGTGTCAATAAAAAAAAGAGGATAAAGGGCCGCGCAAAAATAAATTCACATTTCAGGCGCCCGAATTTGGGACAATAAACAAGTGCCCATCCAGAAACAGGCAAATTGGGTCGAGATCAAGGCCTGTGAAAAATTTTACCGCAGGCATATGGTTGATATTCCGAGGATAAAATTTTGAGCACAACACGGATATCGGGCAAATTGGCCATTTATGGATGGGCACAAACAAAGGGTGCGCTTAAGGATCGGGTCTGTTTTACACCATCTTTTTTATGCAACGACAGGGTTTACCAGCCCTTGTGGCTGATGATCTCCTTTACTTTCTCTTCCATTTTCCGCTCAATGATGACCATTTTGCGCGCCTGGGC
The DNA here is from genome assembly GCA_041557055.1 of Desulfosarcinaceae bacterium. GTDB lineage: Bacteria > Desulfobacterota > Desulfobacteria > Desulfobacterales > Desulfosarcinaceae > JARRKU01. Next base: position 11,066 of record JBFFHG010000021.1, on the reverse strand, counting down.
TTTTTTTATGATTTTGGTCAGCTTGTCCAGGTCGGCGGGTTTTTCGACAAAGTCCAGAGCGCCCAGTTTCATGGCCTCGATGCCCTTTTCAATCGTGGCATGGCCCGTAAGCAGGATGACCTGAAGATCGGGGTTCTTCTTTTTAATGGCCTTCAGGGTTTCCAGACCGTCCATCCCGGGCATCATCAGATCCACAATGATGGCATCAAAGCCTCCGGTTTCCACTTTTTCCAGGGCCTTTGCAGCCGAGTCGGCTTTGCTGACTTTCATACCCCGAGCCTCAATACGTTCGGACATGACGTCCAAAAAATCTTTTTCGTCGTCTACGAGCAGAATTTTTCCTGACATGGTTCTTCTCCTTAATCTTAAGGTTTTCACGAAAATAATGTGACATTTATCGGCGGGGCAGGGTGATGGCAATCCGCCCCTTCCCGCTCTCTATTTTCACTTGCGCCCCAAGGGCGGCCAGCAAGGATTTTTCATGTTCCGCCGGAAACTCATCCGCAGCCCGGTCGGCCAGAGTCTTCAGGCAGCCGAAACAGATTCCGGCCTCGCTTTCGGATTTGAATACCGTGATGGTCATCTCTTTTCCCGGCGGCACGGATTTGAGCGCATAAGAGAGGCTCAGTCCCAGGGTGTTCAACAGCAAAAAGGGTGAAACGGTGATCATCGCGGCCGAATCCGCCGGGCGGGGCTCCAGGGCCACCTGCCGCATGGCGGCCGGGCGCTGGTGCAACGCCACCAGCAGCGCCAGGGTCTGATTCAGGTCCACCGGTTTGCTCGAACTGTCCACGGTGTGAGCGAACTGGTTCAAATCCTTAATGATGTTGTCGGCCCGGCCGGTCTGCGCATCGATGCGGTTGGCCACGGTTTGAAAACGCTCCGGATCGATGGGGATGCCTTTGGCCAGCATGTTGACATAGTCATTCAACAATCCGGAATTCTCTTTGATAATGGCCAGGACGTTTTTCAGTTCATGGGAGATGGAGGCGCTCATGCGACCGAAAAAATGGAGGCCCGCCTCACCGATTGCGTCAGGCTGAATCTTCACGACTCACCTCCCGGCTCCTCCAGCAGAGCGCGCATCCGTTGAATCAGCAATTGAATATCCACTGGTTTGACCAGATAGCATGCTTCACCGGCCTGGCAGGCGACCGCCTCGAAGTCCTTTTCAGAACCGTAGCCGGTTACAAAGATGAATTTCAACCGGGGAGATTCCCACTGAAGCCTGGCTTTGAGTTCCAAACCGTCGATTCCGGGCATCTTCATGTCCAGCACTGCCAGATCATAGCGCCTGGATGCAATTTGCTGCAGCGCTTGATCACCGGTGGTCACCCACTGCGCTTTGATACCGCGCATATTGAGACGCTCCGCCAGCGCAGAGGCCAATTCCTCTTCGTCGTCCACAATTAATATATTCATGGTTTTATCCCGTTACACGTTGCCATGTTGTTTAGGGGTAAGGTGATCGAAAAACAAGTGCCTTTGCCCACTTGGCTGTCAACGCTGATGTCGCCGCCGATTTCATGGGCCAGGTTGTAGGTGATGGAGAGCCCCAGACCGGTACCTCCTTTGCTGATTTTGGTGGAGTAAAAGGGTTCAAAAATAGTGTGCAGGTCTTCGGCGGGAATACCGCAGCCGTCATCTTTGAATTGCACTTTCACGCGATCCGGCAATTCAGGGGCGATGCGGATATCCAGACGGCCGCCCTTGTCCATGGCCGCAAAGGCATTGTTGATGATGTTGAGGAAAATCTGCTGAAGTTTTCCGCGGTCGCTTTGAATGGGCGGCGATTGGGGGGAAACATCCACGTTGATTTGGATGTTGCTGTATTCAGCCTCCTTTTCGAGGAAACTGAGCACTTCGCCAATGATTTGCTCCAATTTGACCGTCTCCACGGTTCCTTCCAGGTTGCGGGCAAAGGTCAACAGCCGCTTGGTGATACTGCCGGCCCGTTTGACCGACGTCAGAATGGATTCCACCAGGCCGATCAGCTTGGCATCGGCGGCGTAACGTTTGGTTAAGGCGAAGAGATCCTGAATCAGACCCGCTTTTTCGTTGATGATGGCCAGGGGGTTGTTGATTTCATGGGCCACGTTGGCGGCCATGCGGCCGATGGAGGCCATTTTGTTGTTGTATTCCATTTGATGCAGGGTCATCAGCCGTTTTTCGTCGGCCACATGAATGTTGCGGACCATATAGGTCACGGTTCCCACAATGACCGCCATGATAATCGTAACGCTGCTCGCCAGGAAGATGATCAGGCTCAGACGCGTTTGGCGCCATGAGGTCATCAGGTCGTGCTTGCGTTTGACAATCATCAGAATGAAGGGCGTGTCCTCGATGAAACGGTACCCGACGAAGAGTTTTTCGCCCGTGCGGTTGACGACCTCCACCACTTCGGAGCTGGGACTGTACTGCGGAATGGGCAGCGACAGGGTGTCCAGCACCTTGCCGTGGTAGCGCGACCCGGTTTGAAGAATGCCCTGGCGATTGATGATGAACGCGTCGCCGTGCCCGCTGAGTTCCAGGCTGGCCAGCAGATCTTCAAAGGGTTGAATTCCCAGCGAGGCTCTCAGGACATGAAACGCGCCATTGGGCCGACTCTGCTTTACGGCGATGATCAGGTGCGGCACCTTGCGGTAGCCCAAAAAGACGTCGCTGATATACACCCCCTTCTGGACCACCTGCTCAAACCAGGGCTGGTTGTGATAGTCCTTGTTCTTCAGGGCAAAAGGCCCCACATAGGTCGTCTGCTTGCCTTCGACCTCGATAATGCCCAGATCCATAAAGCCGTCGCCGAAACTTTGCTTCAGGCTTTCCAGAATGGCATAGAGGCGCGCCGGGTCGTACAATTCGGAAAAGGTGTTGTCGTTCACGATGAATTTAAGGGCCGAACGCCGTTCGCTCAGGAAGAAATCGATTGTCCGGCGCGTATTGGAGACAATGCGGGCGGTGCGCAGGCGAAACTCGATTTCCAGGTCGTGTTCGGTGACCTTGTAACCCACCACGGTGATAAATACCAGGGGGACCAGGACGACGATGCTGGTCAGCAGCACGGAGAGCTTCCAAATCCGGCGGTAATTGAAAAGGTACTTGGAGGTCCCCCGTGCCTGAGGCCGGATGTTCCAGAACGCTGGTTTGAGTTTCGCAAGCAGAACCATGGTTGTTTCCAATACGACCGGTCCAAGAACATCAAAAGGCGTTTGCGGACTGCCTTTTTACGGGAGAGGATCGCGGGCTGACGCCCTTTATGCCCTTCATCTCTGTAAAGCTTCGGAAAAAATTATCCGAACCCGCTACTGTTCGGCCGCACGTTTGACCTGGATTTTTTCATTGGCGCGTTTGATCGTCGCGCTTAACTCTTCCACATCCACGGGTTTTTGCAGGTAGGCAAAAGCCCCCAACTGCATGCAGGTATCCTTGTCGGTTTCCGATCCGTGACCGGTCAGGATGATGACTTCGATTTCCGGCTGGGTCGCCTTGACGCGGCGCAGGACTTCGATACCGTCAATGCCGGGCATCTTCAGATCGAGAATCATCACATCGGGTTCATCTTCGCGCACCACTTCCAGGGCCGACTCGCCATCGTAGGCCACAGCCGAGCCCATGTCGCGCATGAGAAGCCGTTCTGAAAGGGTTTGCACAAATTCGCGTTCATCATCTACCAGCAAAATTTTGGACGGCATGGAAAAATCCTGTCTTCTATAGATATCGATCTGATGAAATCCGGCCCCCACCTTGGTTGTAACCGAATGCACGCCGGGCACTTTGGCAGCGATGGCTTTGAGTTCGCTCTCCAGCCGGTTGAGCATCAATACATGTTTGTTGATGGTCAGGGTGACCTCTGCGCCATCGGCCGCAACGCTCACATGGTGGCCCTCCTGAAGCAGGACCGCCTCAACCTCGGCGGCCAACAGAAAATCCCGGGCAGCCTTCCGGGATTTGGCCGTGCGCCGGACAACGGCCGTGCCGACCATTTCCGCCACGGTGTCGCAGATGGTTTCAACGGCCACCTTGTCGGTGGGAAACACCATGTCGTAAAGGGACGGGGCCCATGGATCGGCCTGATTGAGGAGCGTCTGCACCCAGGCGACCCGATCTTCTTCTTGCTTGTGTATCAATTTGGCGGCTTCCTGTTCCGTGATTTTCAATGCCGCGGCCGCTGCGGCGATACGGCTTTTCATGTCCGCGATCAGACATACCCGCAACACATGGCTCAAATCCCGGGGAATCAGGTGACTGGTAAATCCGCTGAAAATCACATTGTCGTCGTCCTGCATACGGGCCATTGCAAGCCGCAGATAGGCAATGGAGCGCTCCCGTTCATGGGTGATTTTATTGAAAACCGACGGTCGGGCCGAAAAAGCGCGGTCGATCTTGGGCTGGGGAATTAAAGAGAGACGGCCGGCTTCGCCGATCAGGTCCCCGTCGGAGACCAGTTGGTACCCGGTGCTCTTGAGCAGGGCCTGCAACACCGGTTCGTCATGACAATAGGTGCCGCTGAAAACAGTTATCACTGGCATGGTTATCTCCCACAAATCGTTTTACGTTTTGAGTATTTGGTTTTAAGCTGAATTATCCTGCCGAAATCAAATCGGTGCAATCCTGTGCTTAAAATTTTAAACCGCCGGTCCAAAATAGTCCTACCTTTTTCAGCATCGCCGATTGGCTCTTGCGTCCTTAAAGCGTGTCAATTTTCAACCAACCGGCATACCGTCAACAGCGGACAGGCTTGCTCCCGGCTGTCGCGATGCGACTCGGCATGCACGGCCTGAATGGCTTTTTCCATGGTCGAAAAGATATGGTTCTCTCCGATTTTTGCCGGCAGATGGGTGCGCCGCAACACTTTCATCACGGCTTCATTGACGCCGCTCAAGGAGATTTCCACGCCGGCGCTGCGGATGCGGTCCACCAGCAGGGAGAGGGTCTCTTCGCCCGAGGCGTCGATATCGTTGATGCCGTTGGAGACCAGAATAATGTGTTTCAACCCTTTTTTGATCCGCATGATCTCCATCATCTTGTCTTCCAGGTAGCTGGAATTGGCAAAGAACAAGGGGCCGTCAAAGCGCACCATGGCCATATGTTCACACTCTTGCAGACCATGGGTGGAGACACAGCGCAGGGCCTCGTCGTCGGCCCTCGCCAGGGAAACCACCGTGGGGCGCATGCTTTTGTAGAGAAATACCAGCAGGGACAGAACCACGCCGATCATGATGCCTTTGTCCAGATCGGGGGCGAAGGCCAGGGTGGCGATAAATGAAATAATCGAAATGGCCCCGTCATACCACTTGGCCCGCCAGGCATGAACAAAACCGGAAATGTTGACCAGGCCGATAACCGCCATCATGATCACCGCCGCCAGGACCGATTGGGGCAAATTGTACAGCAGGGGGGTAAAAAAGAGAAGAACGATGACCACCGTGAGGCTGGTGAAGACGCTGGACATTCCGGAAACCGCACCGGCTTGCAGGTTGACCGCCGATCGGGAAAAGGAACCGGAGGTGGGGTAGCTTTTCCCCAGGGCGCCGAAAATATTGGCCATGCCCTGACCGATCAACTCCTGGTTGGGGTCGAGGCGTTGCCCGGTTTTGCCGGCCATGGCCTTGGAGATGGAGATGGCTTCCATGAAGCCCAGCAGGGAAATGATCGCGGCAAAGGGGAATAAGTGCAGTATGATGCCGCCATCCAGTTTGGGCATGGAGAGGGTCGGGACCCCTTTGGGGATGGCGCCGACAACCGCGCCGCCGCCCGTCATTAAAATCTTGTCGTTGCCCAATGGATTGTTGCCCACCTTGATACGCCAGGTCCTTCCGTCGGTCCGGGCGCCGACCGGCAGTTCGTTTGCAGGGTAAAACATCAGGCTGCCATCGGATTGGGGGACCCCTTTAAACAGGGTGTTGCGGATTTTTTCCCGGAAAAAGTGAGCCGCCTCTTTCAGGCGCTGCATTTTGACATTGACAATGCTGGTGTCGTGCTGGGCATGGATAACGCCGATGGCGTCATGGCCCGCTCCGGCTTCCGCCATCTGGGTGCTGATTTGGGCCCGCTGTTCGCCCAGCTCCGAAATTGCCGCGGCCGCCTGATTGAATTGGTCGATCAGACCTTGGGTATCGGGCGATGCGATGGCGGTTGCGTTGACGGTCCGATCGTGCTGGAAGCCGATGGCCCAGGAGATCAGAGTGGTCAGCACAACCGCCGCCAGGACATTGGGGATGCGCGGGTTGAGGGCTTTGAGCCCGTACATCACGCCGAAAGCCAGGGCGCCCATGAAGAGGGTCGGCCAGTGCGTGTGGTGCGCGGCGGCCTGCAGGACGCGCCAGATGGTTTCATAGTGGTGGGGCGCCGAATCCACATAGACGCCGAACATTTTGGAGAGTTGGGAAGAGGCGATAATGATGGCGGCCGCATTGGTAAAACCGTTGACCACGGGATGGGAGAGAAAGTTGATCACCATCCCCAGTCGCAGGATGCCCAATGTCAACTGAAAGGCGCCCACCATGACGGCCAGAACAATGGCATAGGCAATATAGCCCTCACTGCCCGCCGTGGCCAAAGGCTCCAGGGAGGCCGAGGTCATCAGGGAGACCATTGCCACCGGGCCGGTGGCCAATTGCCGGCTGGAGCCGAACAGGGCCGCCACCATGGGCGGCAGAAAAGAGGCGTACAGTCCGTAATAGGCCGGCAGACCGGCCAACTGGGCATAGGCCATGGATTGCGGAATCAGAACCAATGCCACCGTGAGACCTGCGACGGCATCAATCTTGAGACTGCCGCCGTCATAGTTTTTGAACCACGCGATAAAAGGCAAAATTTTGGTAATCATCATCAACTCCTGACCAGGGGCGTATTGTTGTTTTGCAGGATGGCCCTGCAAGAGCGGACCACTTCATCGTAGAGCACGCCGGCATCGTAAATGTTGTAGGTGTTGAATCGCACCAGGCCGTCCACCAGGGTGAAAATGATCATGGCCATTCTGCGGCCCGGTCCGGGCCGGATAAGCCCCGCCTTCTGACCTGCGGTAACGGCTTGCTCGAAAATATCGATCAGGCAGTCGTAGATCGCCTCGAGATGCGCATGGCAGGTGGGGTTGTTGCAGGCCAGTTCGTAGGCGTCATGGCGGTGCAGGAGCATGAAGCGGTCTTCCATTTTGCCGACCATGTAAAGATAGAAGGAGATGATCTCTTCAACCATTTGCACACCGGGCTTGACGTGGTGCTCTTGCCGGTACTGGGTGAATTCGGCGACAATATCCTTTTTGAACGCTTCCAGGATTGACAGGAAAAGCGCTTCCTTGCTGTTGTAATGGTAAAAGATGGTTCCCTGGGCCACACCGGTAAGCTTGGCCAGTTCGGCCATGGAGGCTTCCTTGTACCCTTTGGCGGCCAGGAGGTGGGTGGCCGCTTGTAATATTTCGTCTTTTTTGGACATGGCAGCCTGACTGCGACACGGCGTTATATTTTTCTTATCCAAAACTTTAACTGAGTGCTCAGTCAGTTTTTATACGCTTCTTTTTTAACTGTCAAGGGAAAAAGTGTTGAGCAGATTTCGATAACGTAAGGGTGGCTGTCATCAGCGATGTATTGATCTCAATAACTCAACTTTCGGTTGAGCCTTTTTTCGGAATCAACGCGCAGCCTTATCGATCACGTTGCGGATAATGGTTGCCAGATCCTTTATCGAAAACGGCTTTTGAATAAAATTGAGGCCTTTTTCCAGAACACCCCGGTGGACAATTGCATCGGCGGTATAGCCGGACATGAAGAGGCACTTGAGATGCGGGTCAAGAGATTGCATCTGTCCGGCCAGCGCCCGGCCGTTCATTTCCGGCATTACGACGTCGGTTATCAGCAGGTGAATTTTACCGTTATGCTGTTCAGCGATGCCCATGGCCTTTCCCGGAGTTCTCGCCGTCAGCACGGTGTAGCCAAGATTTTTAAGGATTCTTTCGGTCAGTTGCAGAATCGAATCATCGTCTTCAACCACCAACACGGTTTCACCGCGGCCCCTGGATATTTCCTCAGTTGTTTCCGCCATGCCGTCAGTGGGCATCTGGCTGTGCCGGGGCAGGTAGATTTTAAACGCCGTGCCATTTCCCGGCTCGCTGTATACGCTGATGAAGCCGTTGTTTTGCTTGACAATACCGTAGACTGTGGCCAACCCCAGGCCGGTGCCTTTGCCCAGCTCTTTGGTGGTGAAAAACGGTTCGAAAATATTGTCCAGGGTCTCTTTGTCCATGCCGCAGCCGTCGTCGCTTAACGCAAGCTGCACATACTCGCCGGGAACAGACCCGGCGTGATTTTCGCAGTATGACTTGTCCAGAATGACCGTACCGGTTTCAATGGTGAATTTGCCGACTCCGGCGATGGCGTCCCGGGCATTGACGCACAGGTTGGCCAGGATCTGGTCAACCTGGGTGGGGTCCATCTTGACCGGCCAGATGCCCGAGCCGGGCAGCCAGGCCAGGTCGATGTCTTCGCCGATGAGCCGCCGCATTATTTTGAGCATGCTTTCCACGGTTGCGTTCAGGTCCAATATTTGGGGAGCGATGGTTTGCTTGCGGGCAAAAGCGAGCAACTGCCGGGTGATGTCTCTGGAGCGCTCCGCTGCCTTGAAAATTTGTTCAAGGTCGTTACGCAACGGATCGGAGGGGGCGACCCGGTCCAGGGCCAGTTCCGTGTAACCCAGGATCACGCTCAGAATGTTGTTGTAATCGTGAGCCACGCCGCCGGCCAGCCGGCCCACCGATTCCATTTTCTGGGCCTGCTGGAGTTGGGCCTCCAGCCGCAGGTGGTCCGTGATGTCCCGTTTAACAGCCACATAATTGACAATTTTTCCCGTGGGGTCGCGTACCGGCGAAATGGTGACGGCTTCGGTGTACAGGGTCCGGTCCTTGCGCTTGTTGATGATGCGGCCCTTCCAGGTTCGGCCGGAGGAGATGGTTGACCACAGGTTGTGGTAAAACGCAGGGGGATGTTTGCCGCTTTTCAAAAACCGCGGGTTTTGACCGATCGCCTCTTGACGGCTGTAGCCCGTCACGGTCTCAAAGGCCGGGTTGGCATACTGAATGGTTCCTTCCGGATCGGTGATGAAAATGCTGTCGCCGACCTGATTGACGGCGGCTGTCAAGCGTTCACGCTCTGCCTGGGCGCCCCTGCGCTCGGTGATATCCATAAGGTTGCCGAATACACGGACAATTTGGCCGTCTCTGCGCTCGACCTGCCCGATGGTGCGCACCCATATTTTGTCTCTCCGGGCGTTGATCAACTGCAATTCAAGGTCGTATGGTTCCCCCTCATCCAAAGCCCTCTGGAAAGCTTCGGCGATTTTTTTCCGATCCTCGGGTGCGTAGAGCGCCATATCCCGGCCCGCCGGGCCATGGTCACAGTTTTTTGGCAAACCGTAAATCCGGTAGACTTCATCTGTCCAGGTCATCTGCCGTGTTTGCGGATCATATTCCCATCCGCCCAATTTGGCCAATCGCTGGGTCGCATTGAGAAGGTCTTGGATTTTTCTCAGATTTGCTTCGCTTGACCGAAGTGCCGCTTCAGCCTGATTGCGGTCGGTGATGTCGTGGACGATGGAGTGGAGAATCTCTTTGCCTTTTACCTCGATCATACTGCTGAACACCTCCACGTCGCGAACGGAGCCGTCGGCCCTGCGGTGGCGGAACTCAAAATGGACCCGTTTCCGGGTTCTGACTTTTTCAATCTCCGCCTTGATCTCTTCGGCTGAAAGGGGGTTGATCTCATGGAGCCGCATCCCTTTGAGCTGATCCCGGGACCATCCATAGAAGTCCGCGGCGGCCTGATTGGCGTCGATGATGGCGCCTGTCCCGGGATCGATGATCAGCTTGACCGCGGCGTGGCGTTCGAACAGATTCCTGAACAGGGCCTCGCTGTTGCGCAGGGCTTCATGGACCTGTTTACGCCGGGATATATCGCGGCACACACAGAAAATCAGCTTGCGGCCGTCAACCATCGCTCCATTGGTGCTGATTTCCACATCAATATAGGACCCGTCCCTGCGACGGTGGCGGGTCTCGAAATGATCTCCGGTTTCATCCACTGCGCGGATCATTTCCAGCAGTTGCGCCCGGGGCAATTGGGTGTCCCATTCCCACACGTGGAGCCGGCGCAGCTCTTCGGGGGGGTACCCCAGCATTTCGCCGAACCGTTTGTTGGCCTCGTAGATGTTGCCGTTCTGGTCGAGGATCACGATGCCGTCCCTGGACTGCTCGATTAGGATTTTTCGCTGGATCGCTTCTTCCGCCTGGGCCTGATCGGCCTGCCTGCGCTGGGTGATGTCCAGCGCCTGGGCCACCCGCGACACCGGTCGACCCTGGTCATCCTTGATGGTGGTGACCGTCATCAGAACCGGGAATCGGCTGCCGTCCTTGCGCAGATGGACCGACTCGAAAACAGCGTGCCCCTTTATATCGATTTGGGGAAGCTGCTGTTTCAAGGCGTCTCTCACTTCGGGCGCATGGATATCCGTAACCGGCCGGTTTTTCAACTCTTCAGGGGTGTAGCCGCGCTCGCGGGCAAAAGCGGCATTGATCTCGATAAAGGTGTTCTCCGTTACGTTGATATGGGCAAGGCCGAACCGGGCTTTTTCGAACATACGTTTCCATCGCCGGGATGTTTCCATGGCAAGCTTTTGTTCAAGGCGCAGCCGTTTTTGCGCCAATGCATTCCGGACCGCCGGTCCGAGGCGTTTGATGCGCTCTTTGACGATATAGTCCCACGCTCCGGCTTTCATGCACTGAACCGCCGTATCCTCGTCAATGGAATCGGTCACGATGATAAAGGGTGTATCCGGTAAATGCGCCTGGGCCAGTTTCAGGGCGCGGATGCCGGCGAATTGGGGGAGTTTGTAGTTGCTGAGAATGATGTCCGGGCCAAACGATGTCAGCGCCTTGAGAAATTCGTCCCGCCGCTCGACCCGTAAAAATTCGCTCCGGGGGAAAAGATGTCTGACCTCTCTCGCGTCCAGTTCCGCGTCTGCCGGAAGGTGCTCCAGAATTAAAATGTGCATAACGTCATTCATGGGGATTTATCCTTGCG
>JBFFHG010000020.1:0-12052 GCA_041557055.1 Desulfosarcinaceae bacterium | reverse complement strand
GATGTTGGGCTTTTTATTGACGACGATCATGCTTTGCTCCTTGTGCACGGAAAGCGGCCGGTACGGCCGCCTTCGGGTTAAATGCCGGTGAAAAACAAAAACGCCAGCGGGTAGCGCACCACCACGCCGCCGATTCGGGATTCTCCGGGAACCAGAAGCTCCAGTCCGCGCTCCTGCATGGGGTAGACTTGCAGCTCCATGGGGATGCGCAGTTCGAAGTTCTCCCGGTTTTTTTCGTAGAACACCGCGCCGTCCTCGGTGCCGCCGGTAAAGGCATTGGTCAGCTCGGTGTACATGGGCTCCACCGCGGAAATACCGAAGGAGTTCTTTTCCTTCATGATGAATTCCAGGATGGTGATGTCCGAAGTGGCGCTTCTGGGTGTGCCGGCAATCAGGTCGTACTGGGTGCTGGGAAGTAAACACGTATCGGACTGATGCACCCCCTTGGACTGGGACCGGATCGTGGAGCAGGCCAGGCGAAAATCGGCGATGATCTCATCCGGAGTCTTGTCGGCCCAGGCGGGCTGTCCGCCGGCGCCGTTCGGAGCTGCCAGGGTGGGGATGTTGGCATTGTCCAGAAACCCGGCAATGCCCGTGGCCGCATCCCCGTGAAAGGCGATGCGGTGCTCGGCTTCACGGACCCCGCGGCGCTGGGCGGCCGCCTTTTCGGTCTCAAGGGAGACGCCGGCCATCATGGCCGCGCGGATCTCCTGGTGGTTGTAGCCCACGGACAACCCCAAAGAGCGCACCGGCTGGGAGACGCTCTTGCCGTAAACATCGGCCCGGGGCAGATCCTGGCTGTAATCGGTGATCACCTTGGCCATGCCCACATGGCTGTACATGCGGTAAGTGATGGTCTCGGCGCCCGGGTTGTCGCGGTTGGATACCGGGATCAGCGCCCGGTACTTGAGTTCGCGCTCCTTGAACCGGTAGATCTCGGCCTCCAGGGCCTCCAGTTCCCGGGTCATGAAAAGCGCGGCGTTCTGGTCGATGGCATCCAGTCTGTGCCGTACACCGTCAATGCGAATCATGTTGATTGCTCCTTGGTAAGAGTTAAAAACTGTGGCCCTGGGTTAGGGCAGGTTCAGATCCAGCAGGGCCAGGGCGCCGGCGGCGGCATCGGAGACAAACTTGGCGCCTGGCAGGGCCACGGCCTTATCGGTGTCCGCATCCGAGCGAAAGGCGCCTGTCTGCTCTGTGGTGTTAACCGCAAAACGAACAAAAGCCGCACTTTCGGCTGCCACGGCATTTTCCACGGGTACCCACACCCGGCCTTTTTTGATCACGGCCATGGGATCGCCCACGGCATAACCCTCATTCTGCGGCTGGGTGTGAGAGCGCAGCACAACGCCCAGGCCCGCAAGGCCGGTAACTTCTGCCGAGGCTGAGGGCAATCTGGCTTCACCTTCGTTGGCGCCCTTTGTGACGAACACCGCGAAAGGCACGGCGGCGCTGTGGGCGTTGATCCGGGTAACGATATCCGTGGGGCCGATGTCGGCCAGCTGGCCGGCCAGCCCCTTTTCAATGTAGGTGTCGACTTGGGTTTGCATAGGATGACTCCTTGTCTGAAATGGACAGATGAATGGCTACTTTTGAGCCAGCTCCTGACTCTTTTTGATGAACTCTGCCCGGTGATCGACCTTGGTCTGGGCGCAGGCCTCCTTGGCGTCCCGGATCACCTGGGCAAGGCCGGCGCTACCGTTCCGGTTTTCAGCGGCAGTCAATAACTCCACCACCGCGTCAAAGCGCGCATCGATGTAGTCCGCGGACCTACCGTCGGCCTTGAACCCGGGAGACTGCTTGGTGATCACGGCCACCTTGACGGCCTGATCGGACAAACCGTCGGTCTTGACGTCCACCTTGGTGGCCACATCTTCCAAAGCCTTGCGATCGGCGATGACAGCCTGGATCTTTTCTCCGGCCGGATCGGCCAGGGCCGCGTTGTCGGCCTTGAGCTTGTCCACCTCTTCGGTCAGGGTGTCGATTTTGGCCTGGGCTTCATCGGCCTTTTTGGTCAGTTCCACGATCCGGGCCGCCCGGTCGCGGATCACCTCCACGGCTTCGTCCAGCTTGGCGCCCATGCGCTCGACCAGGCTCCGGGCCTCGGCCGGCACTTCAGCCTCGATGGCGTCCATGGTAAAGCCATCCAACTTCAATGCTTTTTTGATAAACTTGAACATGACATGCTCCTTTTGCTTTGCGTCCAGTTTAAGTTTGACGTTGTGACCCGCCCGGCCCCTGGGCACGATGCTCAGGTGGTTGTAGCGGATGTTTTTCTGCACGGCGTCATAACGGCCCTCGGTGGGGTGCTCGCCGGATATGGGCAGCACCTCGGCTTCATAGCCGCAGGAAAGCTCCACGTCCTGGCCTTTTGCGTGGCGCTCCAGGATATGGTCCACCACGCTTTTGTCGGTCACCTTGACGGTCACGGTGACGAACTCATTATCGTGGGTGACGTTCTCTCCGGTCATCCCCACATTGAGGCGCCGGTTGTTGTCCACGGTCACCCGTTTTTCTTCGGGGTGAAGGAAGGTGACCGGGATCATGCGCAAGGTGGCCAGGGATTCGTTGGCAAACACTTCCTCCGGGCTGCGCAGCTCGCGCACCGTGTTGCCGGTATCATCGAGATAGTCGAACACCCCGGTCCGCGTGACGTTGGCCGTGCAGGTCAAAAAGCCTTCGGACGTGACCTGGCAGCGGTCGTTTTTGATGGCGTCGAGCTTGACGGTGACGGTGCGGATCATCTTATCTTCTCCGGTCGTTTTGTCTTGAATTTGAAGATCGCTTTCAAAGGCCCTGAGAGGCCGTATATCGGGCGCTCTTTTTTATGCGGCCGACGGGCCGGGTCGAAAACCGTTAAAAAGATGTCGGCCGATTTAAAAAGGGTTTGGGCGGTATTTGCTGCAAGGTTGGATGGCATTTGCTAAGCCGCCTCCCTTACGGGCACGGAAACAAACTCATCGAGCACCGGTTCGGCCGTGCAGCGGCACTGAAAATCTTCTCCGGGGTGGCCGGTCTCGGGCGGATCATCCCATCGAAACGTTTTTGCGTTGTTGCGAAGATGGCTCGCCCGGGTGGCGCCGTCAGTAATTGCCCGCCAGATGTATTGTGAAACCCCGGCCTCTTTCTGGCGCAGCTCGGTCAGTTTGCCGTTGAGCCTGGCCACCTGGTCGCGGGCGATGAACTGCGCCCGGCGCCGGGTGGTATCCAGGCGCTCGGCGATTGCCTTGGCAATGGTGGCGTTGCTGTCACCGGCCTCCACGCGGGCCATCAGCAGACTTTGAACGTCGGCAATGCCCTTGTCCGAGATATCCTTGATCAGCGCCACGTTGCCGGTGACAAAGGCGCTGATCTTCTCTTTTAGCCAGCGCTCCTGGCGCAACACCGGTATGCCCAGCACCGCGGAGAACTGCCGGTCCACCTGGCCGCGGTTAAAATCATTTACCCGCTGTGCAAAGGTGTTGGCCGTATCGGCGGCGGCAGCTTCGCTGATTTTTGCCGCCACGTTCACCCGGATGCCGGCAAAGACCCGGCCGATCATCTCACCATAGGGGGCGTCATGGCGCACCACGGCCAGGCTGTCGGTTCGCAGCGCCTGATCTCTGGCCGCGGTGAGGGCGGCAAGATCGCTTTTCACCATGACGTTGACCGCTTCGAAAAACGGGCCGGTGATTCGCTGAACGGCGCGTTCGTATTCGCGCTCCAGGCCGTGGGGATAAAGCTGACGCGGCGGCCGGCGCTTTCTGGGCAGGCGTCTGCCGGCGGCCTTAACCGCGGCCCGGCGGGCGCGGACGGCGGCGATCTTTTCTTCAGGCGTCATCGCTGCCCTCCGTTTGGCTTTGCTTTGCCGACGCTTGCGGTTTTTCTTCTCCACCACCGTCGCCGGCCGGCTCTCTGGTATCCGGATCGATGACCGTCTCCATGGAGTAGCCGTCCGGGCCGAAGCGCGACACGGCCACTTCGGCCGGTTCCAGCACGCCGTTGGCGATGTAAATCTGGTCGGACTCGGCCTGGACCTTGCGGGTCTCGGCAAGCTCTTTGTCCGTGGGCTGCCACAGCGGGGCGAACTCAAAGGACCAATCCTTGACCTTGCCCTTTCCTTGTTCGGCCAACAGCAGGGCGATGATGCGGGTCACCGGCGCGCGCAGGCTCTTTTCCTGAAACGCCTTGACCCCGTCGTAATAGTCGCGGGTGGTCTCGCCGGCCCCGGCCAGGGTGCCCAGCTGCTGGCCGAACAGGCGCGTCTTGGGAAGATTGGCCGCCGCCGCCGTCAGGTCCATGAAGGTGGACAGCAGCTCCACCAGACCCGTGATCGGGGTCTGGACCTTGGTGAACTCTTCGTTTTCGCCGATCAGAGAGACCCCCAGGCTGGACATCTGGCCTACCGCGTACTGGATGCGGGCCATTAAAATGTCTTCTTCGCCGTCGGCGATCAGCTGGGCCAGGTTGGGGATCTTCAACGTCTTGGTGATAAAGTCCTGGAACAGGACTGCGGCACTCTGAACCGAGACGCCGAACTGTTTGAGGTTCTGGTTGATGGCCACAAAGATCGAGTCGTTCCAGCCCTGGTTTTGCAGCCGCACCCGGTCGGGCAGCCAGGCGCCGTCAAAGCGGATTACCCGGCTGGCGTGCACCAGGCCCGCCCTGGGAGCAGCTGTGGCTGTTGCCGGGTTGATGCGGTACAGCTCGGGCTGACCAAAATAGGGCGCCAAGGGATCATCGAACGTCTTGGCCACGGTGAGCTGCCAGCGGTCCAGCACGGTCAGACTGGCCAGTTGGGTGACGCGTTCTGTGGCAAGGGGCATGGCCGGATCCTGGCTGTCCACGGCGCCCAGTAACAGGATGCTGCCACCATACAATCGGGCCATGCGCAGGGCTTCTTCCAGGCGCTCCCACACAAAGAGTTCATCCATGCGCCGGTAAAGTTCGGCCCCCAGGTCGGCGTCCTCGATGTTCAGTTCGATCCCTTCCCGGCAGGCGTCGGCCGGCAAAAGATCCACGATGCGCCGGGCCAGCCAGTAGAAGCGATAGAGCTGCTCCAGTTCGGTCTGGGTTGGTACGGGTTCAGCCACAAAGCCTGTGCGCTGGAGCGGATCGCGGCTGCCGCCAAAGCCGTTGTAGGCGTTGAAGTAGACGTCCCGGCGATTGTGCACCAATGGCGCACATCCATCATTGCGTGCGGTCGTCGGTCGCTTGGACCGGGCCTCAAAGGCTGCTATTTTTTGCTCAAGGTTCATCATGCGATCCGCCTGTAGAGTCGGGCTGCCAGGTTGGAAAAGCGCCCCCGCAGGGCCTCGGCCACGGTCGTCTTGGCCGTGGCGCCGGCCTGCACCGCCAGGGCCTTGGCCCAGAAGTGATCTGCGTGGCCGGTGGCGTCGGTGCGCTCGGCATCGAACCGGAAGTGGCCGGTGGTGGTGGCAAAGCGCTTGACGCTGTGCAGGGAGTTGCGGATATGGGTGGCGGCCGGGATCAGGCTGGCGCGGTCCTCGAAGTTCTGCTTCAGCCCGGTGGCCAGACTCTCTTTGCTTGCCACGGTAAAGGTGACCGCCTCCACCTTGTTCTTGCCGAACAGATCATGGGCGCCCTCGGCCAGCTGCGCCCCGATGCCGGTCTCGTCGATGCAGGCCCGGCGCATGTTCTTGAGAGAAAGCAGGGTGTGCAGCATCTGCTCCTGGACGAAAAAGGGCTGGCGCTTGAGTTCGATCACGGCTGCCGCGCGCAGGATGCCGTTGACCTTCCGGTCCAGCCAGATCACCGACAGGTCTTTTTTGCGGCCGATGTCAAAGCCCAGGTACAGATCGCCCAGGAAGGTGATGCCATCCAAAATCTGGTGGGGCAGGGCCGGCCGCTTCTGGGTGCGCTTGTAAACCATATAGTTGGCCTGTGCGGCCGCGATCAGGGCCTCCACCCAGGCTGGTTTGAGGTTCAGGCGCACGTCTTCCACGCTGGAGATCAGTTCGTGGCTCAAGAATGCGCTGGCTTCGTCCGAGGGGATGCACTCGAACTCTTCTTGCCAGGCGTCTTCGTCGTTTAAGGCCAGGCGCAGGTCCTCGGGCTCGCAAGGGTTGCCTTCGTCGTCTCTTAAGATCAGGCCCATCTCAATGGCCTGGTGGATGCTGACAAAGTGTTTGGACCAGCCGCCGCGGTCGCCGATGTGCTCATAGTCCGGGCCGTTGAAGCTTTGAAGCACGGGTGCCGAGAAAAACAGTTCATAGAACTTGTTGGCCTTGCCCTTGAAGGTGGAGATGATCCGGATCTTGTAGCCCCGGGTGACCGTGGGAAAAAGCGCCTTCCAGATGGCCCGGCTGTCCTTGTGAAAGGCGAACTCGTCCAACAGGATATGGGCGCTGTGGCCCCGGGCCGTGTCCGGGTTGGCCGGCAGACCGATGATCCTGGACCCGTTGGGGAATATGATCTCCAGCTGCTTGTAGGTGGTCTTATCGTCGGCCTTGAAATCGCTTTCGATTTCGGTAACGGCCAGGCCGATGGCCCGGGCATGCATGGCGGCCGTGGCCATCAGCTCTTTGGACTGGCGCTCGCCCGCGGACAGAAAGACCCACTTGGTCTTTTTCTCGTAGCCGTCCAGCACGGCCTCCAGGGAGGTGCCAAAGGATTTGCCCCCCTGGCGGGTGATCACTCCGATCTTGAAGCGGCTCTTGTCGCCCACCCAGTTCTTCTGGTAGTCGGTCAGCCGGATCACCGGGCCGGCTATGTTAATCGACAAGGCCATAGATCTCTTCCTTGATAATGCGCAGGGTGTCCGGATCGATGTTGTGGGCCTTTTTTTGGATGCTCTGCACTGCTTTGCGGGCCTTTTTCTCCAGTTCGTTTTTCCAGCGGTTCATGTTCACATGGGCGCTTTGCAGCTTGGCCACATCGGACAGCAGGCGCGAGTTTTCGGTGATGTCGGCCGTGCCGTCCATCAGGGCCGCCATCACTTTTTGCAGGAGCATCTTGCCCACGGCCTCTTCCATGGGCATGCCCTCCTCGGTGGCGCTGGTCAGCGCCCGGCTCTGATCCTCGAACTGGACGATGTTTTGGTAGGCTTCAAAAAACACCTTGCCGTAGCGGCCGATGGACGATCTGCTGATCTCATAGCCCTGCTTTTTGCACCACTGCTCGCCCTCTTCATAGGTCATGCCCTCGAGCAAAAGCCGGTTGAACTGCTCGCGCAACTGCCCGGGCAACTCGGTTTCTATTTTAAAGCGGCGGCGCACCTTGCCCATCAGCCCAGTTCCTGTTCGATTTTTTCAATGCCCTCCATTATTTTTGCCCGCTTTTTTTTAAGGGCCGCCGCCTCTTGCAGTCTGGTTGCGGCCGATTCCACGTCGATCTGGTCGATCGGTTTGATGGCCGAAGCGGCCAGCAGGTTTTTTGCGGCTTTGATTTTTGCGTCGATCTTGATCTCAAGGTCCATCTTGCGCATTTTGAAATCAGACAGATGGCTTTTGAGCGCTGCAATCTCGGTATTCATGCCTGCGGACCTTTCTCCCGGATCACCGGGCAAAACATGTTGTGTTTGATCTGTTCCACCAGCTGGGTCTGCACCTGGGTGTTCAGATGGATGATGCTGGCCAGGTCGTTGGCGAGGCTCTCGTAGTGTTTGACCAGGTCCACGTTGTTTTCGTAAAAGCGGGTTACCCGGTTCATGTCGCTTTTGTAGACCGACAGGATCTTGTCGTAGCGCCGGTGATCCACGTACCACAGGATCATCACCAGGCCGGGCAGGCCCAGCACGTAGACGACGCTGACAACAAAAGAGACCGGAAGACCTTCAAGAAGACCCATGGCTTAAATCCTCACCATGGTGGCGATCATAAGCACCGCCAGAAGGGTCGGTAAAAGCTTGGTGCCGGTGATCAGCTCAACGGCCTTGTTGCGAACCCCGCGTCTTTCTGCGCTGCGCCCGATGCTCCAGGTGGCCACGATCCCGCTCCAGCCCACCCAGAACTCCACAGGCAGGGCCAGGGGCTCAAAGCCGATGGCCGGTTGGGGATCGGCTTTGCCGGCAAAAAGGGCGATCAGGCTCGCAAGCTTGAGCAGGGCCGGCACGATGCAGTAGTTGAAAACGATCACGGCCAAACCCACATAGACCACCGTGGGCCTGGCCCGTTTGGTGTAGTTGTCGCCTTGCTGCAGTTCGGCCACCAGCACCCGCTCTTTGGCCTGCAGCTCGGCGCGGATGGTCTCTTCTACCTGCGTGTCCCTTTTTTGCAGAAGCTCTTCCATCTGAAGGGTGAACTGCTGTTTTTCTTCCTTGCTCAGATGAAATTGGTCGATGATGCCGCCGGCCGAATCGAGCAGCCCTTTGGCCGATGAATCAAAGATCTTTGAAATCCAGCTCATGGTTACACCTTCTGCGTGGATAAAAGTTCGATGTGGGGAAGATCGTGAAAGCTTTGATCGGTTGCGAGGCCGTCGCCGTCCCAGTCGGCCCCGCAGCGGATGGCGATGCCCAGCTCTTCGGCGGTGCGCTGCACATAGCCGATGAACAGGTACCACTGCCCAAGTTCCCGGGCATGGGTTGAGCAATTGGGATCCGGCCAGCGCACATGGGGTGCGTCATTGTACCAGGGGGCAACATCCACGGCCAGGCTGGGAAGGGCGTTGTGCTGGCTGTCCGGCCATCGGACCTTGGTGCGGTTTTGAGCGAAAAGTTCGTTCTGGCGCCGCTCGGTGCGGTGGCCTTCGAGGATGGCGCAGTCCCTGGTTTTGACCACCTTCCGCATCAACTCTGCGAGCAGGGGGTGGCAGGTGGATAGCCGGTCTGAGGAGGTTTTGCCAAATCTGGGCATGGTCGCATTCCTGAATCGTTTGAAGTCAAGGATGCGGAAAAGCGCGGAGGTGGCGGAAAATTATAGGGTTGGGGTTGTTCCGGCTTTTCCAACATCCTGTGGGGGCAATCTATGATGGGAGGGTATCCGGGCGCAAAGGTGCGGTGGAAGGCATGGAAGATATGGAGTCTATTTGTAAATTGTTAGGTCAATTTAGCGATGTTCTGGGATGTGAAGCAAGGGTTTGAAGCATTACCTATACGGTCTATTTGTCAAAATTCTGAGAAATTCAATTTGGCAATAATTGAACGTAACAATCCTTACTATATGCAAAGTCCAGGCTAACCCAGATTAGGATTTGAATTGCTATTGATAGTAGCCAGCGCATCATTATAAATGCTATCAGGATCATTGACAAAACGGACGCGGTCAAAAATGGCCTTAAGATCATCACCGGTTATGACTAATATATTATGCGAACGAACGTAATCAGGATGGGCAGCGATTTGGTCTTTAGGGAGTCTGCATACTAACACCGCAAGAACAGGTAGATGATGCTTGCTATTCGCCAACGATTTTATTAATGTTCCACGCCGATCCACTATCTTACCAATCTTAAGGCTAAAATCTGCTATGCGCATAGTACACTCGACAATAGCAAGTCGGCCACTTGGAGTAGTAACAATTATGTCCGGTGAATCGTTTTCAATTTGAACGCAGGGATTGAATCCCAGGAGAAAAAGAAGCGCAGCCACCCCTTCCTCAAACTTAACTGAGTCATTTATATCCAGCACTGCATGTCTGATCATTTTTAAATCTTTATCAAAATGCTGAACTGCAAGTAGGCGACTGTTACGTGCCTTTGTTGGATCAAGAAACCATTGCCTCCGAACCGTCGAATTTCCTATCATTAACATTGCAAGCGCATTATCAGCATCTTGAAGATTGATTTCCGCAACACCTTCTTTACGTCCATTCTTAACCCGACTCCATTTAATCTCACTTGATACTTGTTTTCTTGTTTCAAGCGCATACCCCGGTACTGCGCGTACGGCCAAGCCAACCTGGGAGACATCGAATTTAGGGTGGGCGTGTAGAGTTAGTTTGAACATATCTTTAGATAGAGAGCACAAGTCGGGAATCAAGTCGACAGGTGGCCCAACTCGAATATCAATTGACGGTGGGCTTGAATTTGTACCTGGAACCCGTAGTCCGAGCCAAGCAGCAGCATCGGAAAGCCCATCGAATGGCGGTAGGGATGCTCTCAAAGCATTGTCGACCGTCGCAAGCATTATCGAGGAGGGTAGTTTTATTCTGCCCTCTGTGCCAATTGGACTTTTTTTTCAATGAATTGCCCGTTGCGATAGATTGTTAGCTCTACCTCTTGTATGCGCCTTTGCCTCAATGCATTCGATGCAGCCTGCTGTCCATAAATTGTCTGGCCGTCAATTTTTACTATTATGTCACCGACCAAAACGTCGTTGAGAAACGCTGGTGAGTCATTTACTACATTTTCTACGTATACACCGCTGTTGGATTGAAGTGCGGTGCGCTCTTCATTTGTCAGGTCACGCCAAATCGCCCCTAAGCTGTATCTGCGTTTAATAAAATAAACTGCGCCATAATCGAAGCGATTAACAGTCATGGGGATGTAAGTAGTCCTACTTCCATATGTTGTAGTTGTTGAGTTACCATAAGCTGTTACTATACCTCCTGCACCATAGGCAGTAGCCGATCCGCTTGTATATGAGGTAGATGTTGTAGGAGTGGTAATTGGAAGTTGACTTGTAATAGACCCAGTGTAAGAAGGATTGACTATCACCACTAGATCGGCACCAACTTTCTGCCCTTGTGCAATTGCCCCTTGATCAGATTGTTTTTGCCCGCTGTTAAACGAAGATAAGCCAATAGCTACATATCCGCGCCGGACATATGGGGCAGGGTCAGGCATGGTAGGTGAATGCTCTACAATGGGGATCATAGGTGGCGGTGCCACTCTTATACCTGCAACAACTTCGGGCGTTGCGCCGGGGACGGAAGTGTAAAACTGGCTGTAGCCATTAGCGCATGCAACAAGACCACAGATCAAAAGTGTAATTGCTGCCTTTTTCATAGCTCCCTCCCCTATGCTGAAGGTGGTTGAGAGTTAATATTAGCCATTTTGTGCATAGCTATATTGCATCTCAATCAGGCCAATCTTCCATTCTTTTAATTTAGTCTCAATGGATTGATATTTCAATTGTAAATACATTCCATTATTTCAGTTGATTATTGATACAGTCATATTTACACATTAATGATGATTCATCGACATAGTTGAAATATGTGACAATTCAATAAATTATAGTTTTGTCGCGTATATCCAAGAAAATTATCAAGTAGCAGGCATGAGATGGCTATCTCAAAAGTTCTGGCCCGCAGAAAACCTGCACCAACTTGGCACTGTGAAAGGAGCAATGTGCCAACGGACATGAAGGCAGATAGGATTAATTTCTTTCCCAGCGACTCGACTTTATATCAGAATCTATCAAGCGAATCCTATGAATGATTTAAAGGATACCCTGATCATTCAGGTGGGCTTTTACGCTCAGGCTCTTGATCCGCTTAGGCTTGGTCCTGGTCGTTTCAAGATCCCCTTGCTCGATCATCGCATACACCTGAGAAAGCGAAACCCTCAATATGGCGGCGACCTCATCCGGGCGCAGCAGGATCTTGGCATCCAGGATTCCCATGTCGGTGATCGCCCCATCACCGCTTGAAAATACCGGTATCTTTTTTAGGCTGATCCTGTTTTTGGTCGGCATTGGAAAGATCCCTCTCTCTTCATCCAGTAAATCGGCCATGGCGTCTGGCGTCATACTCCAGCGAAGGAATAATCTTATGCAGTTCGGCCGGTGTGCACATCTGAACCCGGTCCCTGTTGAACATTTGCTTGGCTATTTTGTGAGCATATTTCCAGGGCCGCTTGGCTTCGGCAAGGTAAGCCTCTATCTTTCTCATCATGGCCAGCTTGCCGGTGCCTTCCAGGAGATCAAAATTGGGCCGCCCTGGATATTTTGAGGCGCTTTTGCTGGACCGGGTCTTAAAACCAGCCTGGCATAGATGGGCCAAGACCTTGCGTCGACCGGCCGCATCAAGGTCCCCAGCGCTCTCCACCCCGGCCACCGCCTGCAGCATGGCCCGGTAGGTCGCATCATCCAGGCCCAGCTGCTTTTTGGCGATGTGGATTTTGGCCAGATCCCGGTTTCTCTGATCTTTGGCTTTATCATTCATGGATT
>JBFFHG010000019.1:0-12180 GCA_041557055.1 Desulfosarcinaceae bacterium | reverse complement strand
ATGGGGCAGACTGTGGACGAAGTCACTCAGGCGGACCACGCTCAATGCCTGTTCAAGTTCCCTGTCGTCGGCTTGCGGACGGGCCATTGTCAGATTGTCACGAATGGTGCCGCTGAAGATATGGGCCCGTTGATCAATGATGCAGATGCGTTTTCGAAGATCGCTCTCCGAATAGTCCCGCAAGGGGGAACCACCAAGCCTGATCTCGCCCTCGTCGGGGTCCTCGAACCGCGCCAGCAGATAAAGCAGGGTCGATTTGCCTGCTCCGGTGGCTCCCATGACCGCCAGACGCCTGCCCTGGGCAATGTGCAGATTGATATGTTTCAGCGCGGCTCGATCAGCGTCCGCATAACGGAAGGTCACATCGCAAAATTCGATCCCGAAACCGCTATGGCGGCTTTGAGATTGTTGGGTGTGGCTCACGGCCGGCTCGGCATCCGCAACAGCCTGTAACCGGGAGGCGGCCCGGCGGGTCTGGCCCAGGTACTGGTAGGCGGTGGGCAGCATGACCACGGCATCGAATCCGGCCATGACAGCCAAGGTGAGCAGGGCCAGATGGGGGCCGGTCAAAGTGCCGGATGCCACGGCCGCCGTACCGATATAGAGCGTTGCCATCACGGCGGCACCGGAGGTCAATTCCATCAGAGCCATGGTCAGGCCGGTGATGCGACTCATTTTGTACTGGTTTGCCAGCAGGTTGTTGTGGCGCGCCTCAACTTGTTTCAGGAAACGATGCTCTGCGCCGCAGCTCAGCAGGGCGGCCAAACCGCAGATTCCGTCCACCAGGGTGGTGCGCAGCTCGGCGTTGCGTTCGTTGAGGTTTTGCGCCGCGTTGCGGCCCAATCTCCGGCCAAGCAGGGGAATTGCCACAGCGGCCGTGATCAAAGCGGCGGCCGCCGACAGGGCGACCTGGGAATTGAAAGGGAAAATGAACACGCACAGCGAAATGACCGCTGCGGCTGCCACCGCCGTTGGCGAGAGCATCCGCAGGTAAAGGTTGTCCAGGGTGTCGATGTCCGTAATGATGCGCGCGAGCAGGTCGCCGGTGTGGTGGCGGCTGAGACGGGCCGGGACCAGGGGTTCGATTCGGCGGTAGCACCAGAGGCGCAGGGTCTCCAGAATGCGAAAGGTGGCTTCGTGGGAGAGGACCCGTTCCCCATAGCGGGCGAGGGTTCTGATTATGGCCAGCAGGCGCACGCCCACACTGGGGAAAAAGAAGTTGAAAACCTGGGCCGTGGCCGAATTCATTCCCGCCAGAGACGTGGCGGCAATGAACCAGCCTGACAAGGCGAGCAGCCCGGTGGCCGCCAGGGTGGCCAGCAGGGCCATCCCGGTGCCCAGGGCCATTGCCGTCCAGTGGCGGCCGATCATGGCAAGAAAAGGGCGTAATCCGCTTTTTTTACCGGCCTTATATTGGGAATGATTCAAGGTGCTTGATTCCTGTTGCGGTTTTCACAAACCACCCGCCTGCCGTAAGATCTGCGAAACCGTAAAAATTAGTTAAAACGATATGTTATCCGGCAACAGCGCGCCGTGGGTTTTTTTTAATTCCTCATAACGGCCTTCGGCCGCCATTCGGCCCTCTTTGAGGATGATGATGCGATCCATCAGCGCCAGGGCCGCCGGACGGTGGGTTGCCATGAGCACGGTCCGGCCCTGGCTCCAGCCATGCAAATCGGTCAGGATTTCGATCTCGGTGGATATGTCAAGGCTGGCGGTGGGTTCGTCCAGCAGCAGCAGCGGCGCCTCTTTGAGAAAGGCGCGGGCCAGGGCCACCCGTTGGGCTTGGCCCACCGAGAGCCCCCTGCCTTGCTCCCCCGCATCGCTTTGGAGCCCTGCTTCTCTCCGGGCGGCAAACTCCAGGACCCCTGCGCGTCGGGCCGCAACCTCTATCTGCGCATCACTGGCATCAGGTCTGGCAAGGGCGATGTTATCTCTGAGACTTGCGGAAAAAAGCATGGGATTCTGGCCGATCCAGGCCAGATTGCGGCGCCACGTCTCGATTGCCAGGTCATGCAGGGGCACACCGTCGATCAGGATGCGGCCGGCGGTGGGTGTGATAAATCCCATCAGGAGATGAATCAGGGTGCTTTTGCCGGCCCCGCTGGCGCCCACCATCGCCACCTGCTCGCCCTTTTTCAGCGTGAAGTCGATACTCTCCACACCCCGGCGCGAATTCAGACCATAGTTCACCGAAACCGATTCGAAACGGATGATACAAGGTGCTGCGGCGGTTATTTTGCTCTTTGGGCCGGCTGCCGCCGGTTCGGGCAGCTCGAAAACCTTAAGGATCTCCCCGGCGGCACCGATGGCGTCGGCCCGGGCATGGTAATGGGTTCCCAGCTCCCGCAGGGGAAGAAAAAAATCCGGGGCCAGCAAGAGAATGAAAAAGCCGGCCCCAAAATTGATCGGCCGGCCATAGGCGCCGAAGTCCAGATAGTCCAGGTAGTACATGCCCAGATAGACAGCCACAAGGGCGATGGCGATGGCCGCGAAGAACTCCAGCACCGCTGAAGAGAGAAACGCCACCCTCAGGACGGCCATGGTGCGGCGGCGATACTGTCGGGAGATCGACTCGATCCGGGTCGCCCGGGCCTTGCTTTGGCCGAACAGTTTCAGGGTTGTCAGCCCCCTCAGGGTATCCAAAAAGTAGGCGCTCATACGGGCCAGCGCCTGAAAATGCCGCTGGCTGATGCTTTCGGCGCCCATGCCCACCAGGATCATGAACAGGGGGATCAGCGGCGCCGTAACCAGCAAGATGGTCCCGGCGGCCCAGCTAATGGGAAAGATATAGATCAATATGACCAGCGGCAACAAAGCGGCCAGGGCCAGTTGGGGGAGGTAGCGGGCCACGAAGTTTTGTAACGCCTCCACTTGCTCCAGAGCGCTGCTGACCAAACGACCGGCGGGCAACGGGCTGATGCCCACCGGTCCCACGGCGGCCAGGTGGGCCATGATATCCTTGCGAATCCGGCTCCTTACCGCCGCACCGGATAGAAAACCGGCAATTTCCCGGCCCCACGAAATAAGGGCCTTGAGCGCCACCACCGCCGCCAGGCCGGCAAAAAGCGGCCCCAGCCGGACTTGGGGACCCTCTGACATGAAGGCGCTGTTGACAATACGGGCGATCAGCCAGGCCTGGGCCACGATGAGCAAGCCGCCCAAAACCCCCAGGCCAATGGAGATCAGCAGCCATTTGCCGGCCGAGCGGCTCTGCTGTTGCAGCCAGCGAACAGCCGTTTTATTTGCGGTGGATCGGGCCATTACGATCAAACTTTCAGGTTAATGACATTTTATGAAAATAAATATAAAATTAACGCAATATCTTTAAAACTTTGTTAGGATACATCCGGCCGCCTCGCTTACCATATTTGCGATAAATGATGAACCCGTTGCCCACTTATTCCAATCGCCTTAAGTTTGACATGCCCTTGTTCTCATATTAACTTCGTTCCTGGCAACCATGAAAACAATGTATTCACCGTGATGTTTTTTTAAGCTACCTTTGAGCGCCGAGGTTTTTAAAATCAAGCCGCCCCTGCCGGTCTTGGAGGGCGGCCGTTTTCAACCCAACATGAAGGAGCCGTCAACTTATGGTGCCCACAGAAGCCTTTGTTGATCTGTCCCGCTGGCAGTTCGCCCTTACAGTGATGTACCATTTTATTTTTGTGCCCCTGACTCTCGGTCTTTCCTGGATTCTCTTTATCATGGAGTCCGTCTATGTGATGACGGGTAAGGAGATTTACAAGGATATGACCCGGTTTTGGGGCAAACTGTTCGGTATCAATTTTGCTTTGGGCGTGACCACCGGCCTGACCATGGAGTTTCAGTTCGGACTCAATTGGTCCTTTTATTCCCATTATGTGGGCGATATATTTGGCGCGCCCCTGGCCATTGAAGGATTGATGACCTTTTTCCTGGAATCCACCTTTGTGGGGCTCTTTTTCTTCGGTTGGAACAAGATGAAGAAACAGACCCATCTGCTGGTCACTTTTCTGGTGGCTTTGGGGTCCAACCTTTCCGCTCTGTGGATTCTGGTGGCCAACGGCTGGATGTCCTATCCGGTGGGGGCCGAGTTCAATTACCAGACCATGCGCATGGAATTGACCAGTTTTTATGACCTTTTTTTCAATCCCGTGGCCCAGGTCAAATTCGTCCATACCGTGGGGGCCGGGTATGTGACGGCCACCATGTTCGTTCTGGCGGTGAGTTCCTATTACATTTTGCGCGGCCGGGATTTGGCCTTTGCCCGGCGCTCCTTTGCCGTGGCGGTGGGATTCGGTCTGGCTTCCATTTTATCGGTGATCGTGCTGGGAGATGAGAGCGGATTCGTTACCGGCCAGGTCCAGAAGGTCAAGCTGGCCGCCATGGAGGCGGAGTGGGAGACCGAACCGCCGCCCGCCGGATTCACCTTTTTCGGCCTGCCGGATCAGGAGGCGCAGCGGACCCGGGCAGAGATCAAGGTCCCCTGGCTGGGAGGGATCATGGTGACCCGCTCCCTCAGTTCGCCGGTGACGGGCGTCAAAGAGTTGATCGAGGAGAGCCGAATCCGTATCCAAAGCGGCATGGTGGCTTATGAAATGCTGGAAAAGATGCGCGGCGGGGATAAATCCGAAGCTGTCCTATCTCAATTCGAGAATCACAAGGCTGATCTGGGTTACGGGTTGCTGCTCAAACGATACACATGGCAGGTCATCGATGCCACCGATGCCCAGATAGACCAGGCCGCCAAAGATACCATCCCCAACGTGGCCCTGATGTTCTGGAGTTTTCGAATCATGGTGGGCCTGGGTTTCTGGATGTTGGGGTTGATCGCCGTCAGTTTTTACTATTGCGCGCGGCGATTGTTCCATCAAAAACGATGGTTGCTGTGGTTGCTGGTCTTGAATTTGCCGGTGCCGTGGATCGCCGTCGAGCTGGGTTGGTTCGTGGCCGAATACGGCCGGCAGCCGTGGACCATCGGAGAGGTCCTGCCCACATTCCTGTCAGCTTCATCCCTGAGCATGGGAGACGTCATCGGCAGCCTCATCGGGCTTGTGGTGTTCTATACCGTGCTGCTGGCCGTGGAGCTGTTTCTGATGGTCAAGTTCATTCGTCTGGGCCCCAGCAGCCTGCACACGGGGCGGTATCATTTTGAACAGGTCCAGGCTTAGACCCTAAAAACAGCATCAAGGAGAAACAAAAGCATGCTCTTCGATTATTTGACATTGAAAATAATATGGTGGGGTTTGGTCTGCGTCCTGCTCATCGGCTTTGCCGTGATGGACGGCTTTGACATGGGGGTGGCCGCGCTGCTGCCTTTTGTTGCCCGCAACGACGATCAGCGCCGGGTGCTGATCAATTCCATCGGGCCGACCTGGGAGGGCAACCAGGTGTGGTTCATCACCGCCGGCGGCGCGCTCTTTGCCGCCTGGCCCATGGTCTACGCCACCGCTTTTTCAGGTCTCTACTGGGCGTTGCTGCTGGTGCTTTTCGCCCTTTTCCTGCGTCCGGTGGGGTTTGATTACCGCAGCAAGATCGACGATCCGCGCTGGCGCAGTGCCTGGGACTGGGGCCTGTTTACGGGCGGCGCCGTTCCGGCCCTGGTTTTCGGCGTGGCCTTCGGCAACCTGCTGCAGGGGGTCCCCTTTGAGATCGACCCCTATATGCGCTCCACCTATACCGGCAGCTTCTGGCAACTGCTCAACCCCTTTGCCCTGCTGGCCGGGGTGGTCAGCCTCACCATGCTGATCATGCACGGCGCCGTCTATATGCAAATGCGCACCGAGGGCGAGTTGAATGCCCGCGCCCGCAAAGCCGTGCGGCTGTTCGGGATTTTCTTTGTGGCAGCCTTTATCGTGGCCGGTATCTGGCAGTTCAAGGCTGTCGACGGGTATCAAATCGTCACCATGCCCGATCCCGGCGCGGTGGTCACCCCTTTGGATAAAACCGTTCAGGTGACCGCCGACGGTTGGCAGCAGAATTTTGCCAGGTGGCCCGCGACCCTGGCCGCACCGGCTGCTGCTTTTGGAGGCGCGTTGCTGGCCATGCTGCTTTCAGCCGCGGGACGCCCCGGTTTTGCGTTTATTTTCAGCGCGACATCGCTGGCCGGTGTCATCATGACCGCGGCGGCGGCCATGTTCCCCTTTGTGATGCCCTCCAGCACCATGCCCGATGTCAGTCTGACGGCCTACGACGCGGTTTCCAGCCACCGCACCCTGAACGTGATGCTTATCGCCGTGGTGGTTTTTCTACCCATTGTATTGGTCTATACAAGCTGGGCCTACCGGGTGATGCGCGGCAAGATCACCGAGGAGAAAATCCGGGAGGAGACCCACTCGGCATACTGATCATGGTTGGTGGTTCCCGAACAGGTGCATGGGAACCGGATGTGTTTTCTTTTGGTGACCGGGAAAGGAAAAAATATGTGGTACTTTGCATGGATATTGGGTGTTCTGCTGGCCGCCGCTTTCGGTATCATCAACGTCATGTGGATGGAAACCGAAGAGTTGCTGGGTAAAGAGAACGACAATCCCTGATGAAAATCTCAAAATTCAGGTGTGGCAAAAAAGGGCGCGTGATTGGACGTGAAAACCGGCGGGTCCCGGCGGATGATGGGTTGAATGGCCGGGTGCCGCTTGAATTGTTTTTCGATGAATTGCCGCACGGTGCGCCGGTTCCATCCCCGGGGATGCTCAAAGTCGCTGTACAGCGCCAGATCTCCGGGATAAAAAGAGCGCAGCTTCAGATCCCGGGCTGCCGGTCCGCCCAACGGCAGATTAAATATGGCCAGGTTGAGAAAGTCGATACTTTGGTGATGCTCGGCCGTAAAGGTCAATGTTTTCTGGGCGGCGTCCCGGTCCTCGGCCGGTGTGCCGAAAAGCAGATAGACATAAGTGGCGATGCCGGCCTGCTTGAGATTTTTCAATACTTTTGAAGCCATCTCCAGTTGAACCCCCTTGTCCAGAGCATCCAGAACCCGTTGATCACCGGATTCCAGGCCGATTTTAAGCATCACGCAGCCGGAGTCGGCCAGCCGCCGGCAAACATCCGCATCATCCAGCGGCGGTCCCATACGCACAAAACCATACCAGGGCGCGCCCGGCGGGTCGGCGGCCAAGGTTTTCAGCAACGCCGGCGACAGGGCGTTGTCCAGCAAGTGGATCATGGCGGGACGGGTGCTTCGGGCCAGTTTCTGCAATTGACGGGCTGCGACCCGGTGGGGCAGGGGACGAAAGGGGCGCTGCTCAGCCCGTTCCGGGCAAAAATCGCAGCGTCGCCACCAGCAGCCGTCCGAGGCGCTGAAGGGCAACACCGGCCCGGGACTTAAATAGGCGTTTTGGAAAAGATCATCATAATCAGGCAAAAAGATCCTGCCCCGGGGCTTGCAGCCCGCCATCTCCACCAGGGGGGCTTCGCCCGGTCCCGCCACCATGCGGTCCACCAAGTGACCGAACCGATCCTTCCATTGCGGCTGTTTCAGCCAGGATGTGACCAGGCCGCCGCCGATAACGATCTTTAATCCGGCACCCGCTCTTTTCAACATCCCGATGAGTGCGAAAGCGCACAGCGCCTGGGAAAGGTAGTTGATGGAAATGCCCGCCACCTTGGTTTCGGATGCAATTATGCGGGGCAGGGCATCCTTCCGGAAGTAGTCAAAGAAGGGGTTGCGCTCGGGGCGTGCGGCCGCCTGCATCAGATCGGCGCTGAGGACCGGGGTGAGGCGTTGATCGCTGTAATTGGCCAGCCCCACCTGAATATCCCTGCTCTTTCCTGCCTGGGAGAGAAGCCGGTTGATATCGGCCACAGCCCGGCGGTAGACATCCGGGTGGGCATAGGTGCGCATTGTCTGAAGCGCCGCTATGTGGTTGTCCCGATGCCTGTCCGCCCTTCGCGACCAGGTGTCCGTCGGGTGGCGGCGCGTTTGCAGCAGGTGGTGCAGACCCTGGATATTGGCATCGACAACCATGCACCCAATGCCGTGGGACCTCAACGCACCGGCCAGCCGGGCGATGCCTGCCGGGGGTTCGGACGGTTTGGCCACCGGCGGATGAATCAGGACAATCAAGGGGGCTTCTCCTTGGCGTAAGCCGTGAAGACCGGCCGTTATTGGCAGGCTGTCAATCAATGCGTCCGGGAACAGGTTTTTTTTGATCGTGTCCCTTTTGCACCATATGGTTTGAGCGCATTACTTGTCCGGTTGAATGGATTGAATGCAAATGTCGCAGTCGGCCTTTTTGCGGCCGCCGGCCGAGCAATAGTCGGCAAAAGATTGAATCCATTGCTGGCCGGCGCGGGGACAACTGAAAACATAGTCGATAAACCGCACCAGTTGATCAATGGTTTTTTTGTCGATGGCGTGTTCCATGCGGCAGGCTGTATCTTCGGCAGTGACCGGATCGATCTGAAGCACATTGAGAAAAAAATTGCGCAACGCCTGATGCCGGTAGGTGATCTCCTCGGCCCATTGGCAGCCCTTGGCTGTCAGGGTGATGTAACTGTAAGGCTCGTAGTTGATATACCCCTTTTCCGCCAGGTTTTTGAGAGCGCCGGTGACCGATCCGGGTTGAATCTGCAGCCGCTCGGCAATCTCTTTGGCCCGTGCGACTTTCTGGGTGCGCTCCAGTTCCAGGATCACTTCCAGATAATTTTCCAGGCTTTCGGATAGTTCGTGTTCAGCGGGCATCCGGGCTCCTTTCGTCTGGGGTGGCCGAAAATACGCACACCTGCACCCTGATTGGGCTGGAAATGATATCCCCGGGTCACCTGTTTGAGCCCAACCTGTGGTCACACCTCCGGAAAAAATCCGCTCTTCAAAGCAAAATCCGACAAAAACCAATGCACGGATTTTTCAGGCGCGCTTGAGGCACTTTATACCGTGCTTATCATGTGACCCGGGGGCGGTAAAGATAAAAAAATATTGCATACAAAAGAAAGCTGTTGACAAAAAGATAAGTTAGGCTTATCTAACTTGTTAATTTGAAGCTAACACCAAAGGAGATTACCTGGCATATGCCGACGATGAACCTGCGCCAAATGAAACGCCATGAGTCCGGCACCATTGTCACGGTCACAGCCAATGGCGAGATGGGCCGTCGTATTCGCGACATGGGCCTTGTTCCGGGGACGCGAATCACCATTCAGGGCAGGGCGCCCCTGAAAGATCCGGTGGCCCTGCGGCTGATGGGATTCACCCTGACCCTGCGCAACAGCGAAGCCGATCATATTGAAGTGGAGGTAGACAACTCGAAATGAATGCGACCATTGCATTGGCCGGCAACCCCAATTCCGGCAAAACCACTCTGTTCAATGCCCTTACCGGCGCCCGGCAGCACGTGGGCAACTATCCCGGTGTTACCGTTGAAAAGAAAGTCGGGACCTACCGCCTGAACGGATACCACTTCAACATCGTGGATCTTCCCGGCACCTATTCCCTCACCGCCTACTCCCTGGAGGAGGTGGTGGCGCGGGATTTTCTGGTCAGTGAAAAACCCCAAGTGGTGATCAATATCCTGGATGCCTCCAATCTGGAGCGCAATCTCTACCTCACCCTGCAGTTCATGGAGATGGGGTTGCCCGTCTGTATCGCCCTCAACATGATGGACGTGGCCGTTCATCGGGGGATAGAGATCGATTTTGCGGCCCTGTCCAGGGCCTTGAATGTGCCAATCATTCCCATCGTCGCCCGCAGCGGTAAAGGCAAGGAGGAGCTGATGCAGGCGGCCGGCAACGTCCTGGAGGGCCGCAATCGGCCCGTGCCGATTGTGATTTCATACGGGGATGACATCGATGGCGCCCTGCTGGAGATGAGCCGGCAGATACAGGACCAGGGCTTTATGGCCGATTGCTATGAATCTCGCTGGCTGGCTTTGAAATATCTGGAAAACGACCAGGAGATCATCAAACAGGGCCGTTGCCGCAATCCCTCTTTGTCTGAAAAACTGGAGCACAACGCCGGGCAGGTCGCGGCGCATCTTCAAAAAACGCTGAACACTTACCCCGAAGCCATGATCGCCGACCATCGTTACGGCTATATCAAGTCCATTTTAAAACAGGGTATCATCAGTTTTCGCAAGGATCAGCACCGGCTGTTCATCTCCGATAAAATCGACCGCGTCGTGGTCAACCGATTTTTCGGCCCCTTGATCATGCTGGTTGTTCTGTTGGGACTTTATCATTTTACCTTTACCTACAGTGAGGTGCCGGTGGGCTGGCTGGAGCTTTTTTTCGGCTGGCTGGGGGGGCTGGCCCAAGCCCATCTTCCCGATGGCCCGCTCAGATCATTGGTCACCTCCGGGATCATCGACGGCGTGGGGGGCGTGCTTGGATTCGTTCCCCTGATCATGTTCATGTTTTTCGGCATCGCCATTTTGGAGGATTCGGGATACCTGGCCCGGGTGGCCTTTATGCTGGATCGAGTTTTTCGAATTTTCGGTCTGCACGGCAGTTCGGTGATGGCTTTTATCGTTTCCGGAGGTATCGCCGGGGGCTGCGCCGTGCCGGGGGTTATGGCCGCGCGCACCCTCAAATCGCGCCGTGAACGCCTGGCCACCCTGCTTACCGTGCCTTTCATGAATTGCGGCGCCAAATTACCTGTTTTCGCCTTGCTGGTGGCGGCCTTCTTTCATCAGAAACAGGCCGTGATGATGTTCGGCATCACCCTGGTGGCCTGGGCCGGCGCGCTCCTGATCGCCAAACTGCTGCGGGTCACGGTGGTCAAGGGGCCGGCCACGCCCTTTGTCATGGAGCTGCCGCCCTATCGCCTGCCCACGTTCAAAGGGTTGGCCATTCACACCTGGGAACGCACCTGGCAGTATGCCAGAAAGGCCGGCACCGTGATTCTTGGTGTCTCCATAATCCTCTGGGCCATGATGACCTTTCCGAGCCTGCCCGACGGGCAACGGCAAACATTTGACGACCAGCGCCAGGCGCTGACGGCCGCCGCGCCTCCAGGTGTGGTCGAGCAGGTTCAGGCGTCTGAAAGCGAAGATGCGCTGTCGCCGGAGGCAAAAGCGGTTCGCAGCGGACTTCTGGCCATTGACAGCCGGCAGGCCGAGGCGGCCTTGAAGCACTCCCTGGCCGGGCGCCTGGGAACCGGCCTGGAGAGCGTCAGCCGATGGGCCGGGTTTGACTGGCGGACCAACATCGCCCTGATCGGCGGATTCGCCGCCAAGGAGGTGATTGTCTCCACCCTGGGGACGGCTTACTCCCTGGGCGAAGTGCCGGAAGACGAGAGTCTGCCCCTTTCGCAGGCTCTGGCCCGGTCGCCCGCCTGGAGCCCTCTGGCCGCTGTGAGCGCCATCCTTTTCGTGATGTTCTACGCCCCCTGCTTTGTCGCCGTAATTTGCATCGTCCGTGAAGCCGGGCATTGGAAGTGGGGCCTGTTCTCCATGGTGTTTAACACCGTGCTGGCGTTCACCCTTTCCGTGGCCGTATTTCAGTTCGGCAAGCTGTTGGGGTTTTAGAGGTATAAAACATGCAATATATTCAAACTGTTATTGTTTTTCTCATCGTCGCGGGGGCGGCCGTTTACCTGATCCGGCGCTTTTACAACAACCTGAAAAAGCGCAACTCGCCTTCATGCGGCTGTGGGTGTACAGGGTGCAATGATTCCCACGCCTGTGAAGAGATTCAACAGCGGCCGCTATGACCGCAATCCGGATGCCTGAAACACCAGGTCGTTTTTTGCGAACCCTTTGACCGCCAATCCCCTGAAATGCCGGTTGCCCCTGCGGATAGAGATATGCGCGGCCGGGTGGACCCTGCCCCCGGATTTTGGGCGGATAGGGCGGCAGGCACCGTCGTAAGGACGGTTTTACTGAATTTCATTCAAAAAGGAGATAAAGCTTGCATTTGGTGCTCAAACTGTTAGTGTAATGCCGCGCAACTGAGCCTCGCCGGAAAACGGCGGGGCGGTTTTTTATGAAAGGATAATTCATTTATGAATATTTATGTCGGCAAGATATCACCTAATCTGTCAGAAGAAAAATTGAGATCCATGTTTGAGGAGTTCGGAGAGGTGGAAAGCGCCAAAGTTATAAAGGACCGCTTTACCGGTGTGTCCAAAGGATTTGGTTTTGTTGAGATGCCTAGCAATTCCGAAGCTGATCAGGCGATCAAGGCTTTGAACGGTAATTTCATTGAAGGTCAGAATATCAAGGTCAACCCGGCCGACCCCGGCGGTAAAAAATCGAAACGTCT
>JBFFHG010000018.1:0-12367 GCA_041557055.1 Desulfosarcinaceae bacterium | reverse complement strand
TGAAGCCTTCGGACCGGGCCGCCACACCCTCCAAACCGGCAACATCCCCATTCTGACCAAAATCGCAAGCCTTCCCTGGGGCATGAGCAGTCCGTTGCGCGCCGAGTTGTACTTTGTCAACATGAAGGTCTTTACCAATCTTAAATGGGGCACCCGGGATCCCGTGGCTTTCAAGGATGACGAACTGGGCCTGATCCGGCTGCGCGCCTTCGGGATCTTCAACCTGCGGGTGGTCCAGCCGGTTCTCTTTATCAACCGCATGGTGGGCACCCAGGGGATTTTCACCACCGAGGCCATCGAAGATTACCTCAACCGGGTCATTGTTTCCCGGTTTAACGACTTTCTGGGCGAAACCATCGACTCGATTTTCAGCCTGCCGGCCAGGTACGACGAACTCTCCGATAATCTGGCCAAACGACTGCATGAAGATTTCCGGCACTTCGGCCTGGGCTTGGCCCAATTGTACATCAATTCCATTACGCCCCCGCCCGAGGTCCAACAGGCCATCGACGACAAGAGCCGCATGAATGTCT
Source organism: Desulfosarcinaceae bacterium (assembly GCA_041557055.1). Lineage (GTDB taxonomy): Bacteria > Desulfobacterota > Desulfobacteria > Desulfobacterales > Desulfosarcinaceae > JARRKU01. Next base: position 11,834 of record JBFFHG010000018.1, on the reverse strand, counting down.
TCGACGACATGAACAAGCTGATGCAGATGAAAGCCGCCATGGCCGTTGAGAAAGCCGCCCAGGGCGAAACCAGCGGCGAAGGCATGGGTGCCGGGTTGGGCCTGATGATGCCGGCCATGCTGGCCCAATATTTTACCGGTCAACTGCCGCCGGACAAATCAGGCGGCCATAACGGCGGCGACAGAGCGCCCGATGCGCCTTACAAGTGTCCGGATTGCCATCAGGGCATTCCCACGGAAGCCAAATTTTGTCCTTTTTGCGGCCACCAGCAACTTGTATTTCAGGAGTGCGTCAGTTGCGGCAAGAATCTGCCCCCCAATGCAAAATTCTGTTCCCGCTGCGGACAACCGGTGGAAAAAAAGCCCGAGTCTAAGAAATGCGCCAACTGCGGTACGGAGGGGCTGGGCGATGCCAAATTTTGCGGTCAATGTGGAGAGAAATACTAAAAAAATGGTTTTATGTGAAGAATGAAGACCGCTCCCCGTTGATGGGGCGCGGGGCGTTGTTTTGATCTGCTTTTGTGAATCTATGCTTTCAAAGAATGGGCCGCTGACATCGTGACCTCTTTTATTATTGAACACCAATGCCCGCAGTGCGGGGCGCCGGCTGAACTTGAAGAGACCGACCGATTGTTTAAATGCGATTTTTGCCGGGTCGGCTCCTATCTGACGGTCCCGGATTTTTTCCGCTACACCCTCCCCCACAAGGCGCCTCCGGGAAAAGAGTTGATCTATTATCCATACTGGCGCTTCAAGGGAATGCTCTTTTCATGCCTGCATCGAAGCATCGAAAATCGTTTTCTGGATGTCAGCTATCAGGCGCGACGATCGCCCGGTTTCCCCCTCAATATCGGCTTTCGCGGCCAGACCCAGAAACTGCGCTTTGCCGAAGCCGAAGAACAGGCCGCCTATATCAAACCCGACATCGCCTTTGAAGAGATTCTGGCCATGTGGAGCGAACAATACAGTTCCAAGCTGCCCAAACCCATCCTGCACCAGGATTATATTGGTGAAACCCGAAGTTTGATCTATGCCCCTTTTTACCTGGAGACCGGGATTGTGGACGCTGTTTTGAATCAACCGATCCCGAACAGCCGTGTTGCAGATATCGAAGATGGCCTGCTTCAGGCCGATACCCAGAGCTGGCCCATCAATTTCCTGGCCACCCTGTGCCCCCAGTGCGGGTGGGATCTGATCGGCGACCGGAACGCCCTGGCGCTCAGTTGCGACAATTGCCGTACACTCTGGTGGGAAAAAAATGGGAAATTGGAGCAACTCCAAGCCGCGCATGTGCCGGACAACAGTGAAGATTGGATCTACCTGCCATTCTGGCGAATCCAGGCGGATGTCTCCCATCTTCAGTTGGAAACCTATGCCGATCTGATCAAGGTGGCCAACCTGCCCAAAGTTGTCCAGCCGGGTTGGGACCAGGTCCCCTTTTATTTCTGGAATCCGGCCTTCAAGGTTCGTCCTCAAAACTATCTGACCATCGCCGCCAATGTCACCATCAATCAACCCGTGGAAAATTTTGAGCCCGGCCAGCCCAAAGGCCGTGTTCACGCCGTTACCCTGCCATTGCAGGAGGCGGTTGAGAGCCTCAAACTCAACCTGGCCGGCTTCCTGCGTCCCATTGAGCGCCGCCCGGACCTGATCCCCCACATCGAGATTCGGCCCAAACGCATGCTGCTGATCTATCTCCCGTTCAAGGATACCCATCTCGAACTGATTCAACCCAAACTCAACCTGGCTGTAAACAAAAGCATGCTGGCGCATGCGAAAAATCTATAGAATCTTAAGAGTTATCCATGAATTGCAGGATCGAATCGGGTGTATAAAGGAGAACGATTCAATAGTATCAGTCACCTGATCGGCGCAGCCGCTGCGCTTGCCGGAACCGCAGGGCTGATTGTCGCCGCTGCGCAACAGGGCGATCCCTGGAAAATTGTGAGCTTCAGCATTTACGGCGCCAGTCTGATTTTGCTCTATCTTTTTTCAACGCTCTACCACAGCCTGCGCCATGCAGGCAAAACCGTTTTCCGCAAACTTGACCATCTGGCGATTTATCTTCTCATTGCCGGGACTTATACGCCGTTCACCCTTGTCACGCTTCGAGGACGAGGGGGTTGGATATTGTTTGGCCTGATATGGGGCCTGGCGGTGCTGGGCATTGTTCTGGAAGTGTTCATACAAAAAGGGCTCCGGATTGTCCCGATGGTGATTTACCTGGTTATGGGCTGGTTGCTCATTGTTGCGCTGAAGCCCTTGTTGGCTTCTCTGACGACCGCGGGGTTCGTCTGGCTCCTGTTGGGAGGACTGTTTTATACGTTCGGGGTGTTCTTCTATGCGCTGGGTAACAAGGTGACACATTTTCATGGCATATGGCATCTGTTCGTGATCGCGGGCAGTCTATGTCATTATGTCACCATATTCTATTATATTGCCTGAGCACTGATTTTCATTTTAGAATCAGCTTGTTTGTTTAGGGCATCTGTACGCGGGCCGGGTATTCTGACCTCGACCGAGTGTTCCCGACGGTCGTCGATAAGGACAATGGCCTTATCATGCCGCTGGACGCCGTCAACGGTCACGCTCATTTCGCCTCGGTCTTCGTGCATTTGCAGGACATTGATGTGGTAGACGGTTTCGCGATAGCGGTAGTGCATCTTGAACCCCTTCCAATCCGCAGGCAGGCACGGCGCAAAACGCAATTTATCCGTTTCAAGTTTGAGTCCCAGGAGTGATTCCACGATCAACCGGTACATCCAGGCCGCCGAGCCCGTGTACCATGTCCAGCCGCCACGGCCGGTATGCGGGGGTACTGCATAGACATCGGCCGCAATAACGTACGGCTCCACTTTGTAGGTGGCCACAGCTTCGATCAATCGGGCATGATTGACCGGGTTGATCATGGTAAAGAGCTCCCACGCGCGCCGGTTGCTCCCCAGGCGAGCGAAAGCCATGGCCGCCCAGATGGCTGCGTGCGTGTACTGTCCACCGTTTTCTCTGACGCCGGGCACGTACCCTTTGATGTAGCCGGGATTCAACGCCGACTTGTCAAAGGGCGGATCCAGAAGCTGGATCAGTCCATGTTCGCGGCGAACCAGGCGCTCATCCAACGCTGCCATGGCCATGCGCGAACGATCCGGATCGCCCGCACCCGAAAGAACCGACCAACTTTGCGCAACGGAATCAATTTGGCATTCAGGGCTGCTCGCCGACCCAAGCGGCGTGCCGTCATCGAAGTAGGCCCGGCGGTACCACCCGCCATCCCAGCCATTCTGCTCGATATTCCGGCGCAGTTGCGCCGCCTCCGCCTGGCAGCGTTCGACCAGGGACGAGTCATCCCGCAGGCGGGCAATCTCGGTGAACTGCATGAGCACGTCAAAAAGGAAAAACCCTAACCAGACGCTTTCGCCCTGGCCGTCTTGGCCCACGGTATTCATGCCGTCGTTCCAGTCCCCGGCGCCGATGAGCGGCAGACCGTGCTCGCCGAATTTGAGACCGTTCAGGATGGCTCGCACACAGTGCTCGTATAGACCGGCCGCCTCTTCAGAGCGCCCGGGCAGGTCGTAATAGGAATCTTCATCGGCATTTACCAGACGGCCCTGGACGAAGTGGATGGGCTCATCCAACACACCGGTATCTCCGGTGGTCAGGACATAGCGGCATGTCGCCAGCGGCAGCCAGAGGTAATCGTCCGAGCAATGCGTGCGCACGCCCCGATCAGTCGGCGGATGCCACCAATGCTGGACATCGCCCTCCGGGAATTGATGGGCCGCGCACAGGAGCAGGTGCTCGCGCACGAGATGCGGCCGGGCGTGGATGAGGGCCATCACATCCTGCAACTGATCACGGAATCCGAAGGCGCCCCCCGACTGGTAGGTTGCGCTGCGCGCCCACAGGCGGCACGCCAGGGTCTGGTACAAAAGCCAACCATTGGCCAGCACGTTGAGGGATGGGTCGGGCGTTTCCACATTGACCGCACCGAGCGTGTGCGCCCAGTGCTGCCATACCCTCTCAAGGGCGTCACGCGCGGCAGATGATCCTCGAAAGCGATTGGCCAGGTTTCCTGCGTCAGCAGCATCGCGCCCGACGCCAAGCTTGAAAATGATCTCTCGCTCTTGCCCGTCAGCCAGATCGAAAACCACCTGGATTGCGGCGCAGGGGTCAAGAGCGGCCCCCACCTTGCCGGAAAGACGCGTTCGCAACATCGCCGCCGGATTTCGCAACGTACCGTTGCGCCCCAGGAATTCAGTCCGATCTCCGGTTACGGTGCGCGTCGGATCGTCCACATCAAAGAACGCCACCCGGTCGCGGAACTCCGTGTTATAAGGGTTGCGTGCAAACAAGGCGCCGCTGTTCGGATCGGTTTCGGTGATCACGTGCATGCTCGATTTCGGCCACAGGTCGCCAAGGACCCATTCCGCATATCCGGTAGCGGAGAGTCGACGTGATCGCCCCGACATGTTGCGCACTTTGAGCTTCATGAACTTGATCGGTGCGTCCAGAGCCACGTAGACCCACAGCTCTGAACAGATGCCGCGTTCGGTGTGCTCGAAGACGCTGTAGCCAAAGCCGTGCCGGGTGACGTACGGTGTCGCTCCGCGACTGGGCAGCGGCGTTGGAGACCAGAAGTGGCCACGATCTTCATCACGCAGGTATAACGCCTCACCGCCCGAATCGCTCACCGGATCGTTTCCCCAGGGCGTCAGGCGGAACTCGTGGGCATTCTCGCTCCAGGTATAGGCCGGCCCGCTCTCTGAAATGACGGTTCCGAAGTGCGGGTTGGCCAGCACATTCACCCACGGCGCCGGCGTCACCTGCCCATGGGCGGTGGTAATAACATACTCGCGCCCATCCGGGGTAAACCCGCCCATTCCGTTGAAAAACGTCAGATCATGACGGGGCAATGCGCCCACTGCCAGAGGTTCGGGGCGATGGGTCCGGCTCGGTGTAAGAAGCGGTACTGCAACTTCCACCGGACCGGGCCGGTTGATCTGGTCTGCCAAGGCCCCCCGGCTATCGGTGATGATGGCGCGGGCGACCGTTTGGATCAGGATGCGGTCCTCTTCCGATATCTGATCCACAGACCTGACGAAAATGCCGCCCGGCCGATCGGTCAGATTGGCTTCGGAGCCGGCGGCAATGAGCCCCATGATCTGGTCGTGAAGCAGTTGTCGGTAACCGACGTGGTCTTCGTTCCAGATCACCAAGTCCACGGCCAGTCCCTTCAAGCACCAGTAGGCGTGGGCCTGCACGAGTTGGCGCACCAGGTCGATATTTGCCGACTCTTCAATCCGCAGCAGCACAATCGGCAGATCGCCGGAGATGGCGTATCCCCAGAGTCCGGATTGCCCCCGGCTGTTTTTAATGAGAACGCTCGGGTCAGCCCGCAGCGAAGCATTGGCGTAGATTATCAAACCGGCAAGGCGTCCATAGAGTTGCGCATCGGCCTCGGAGGCATTGATCTGGCGCAACAGCACCTGCCCGTGCGTCCATGCCAGATCGAAAACGCGGTCCGCGAGACGCCGATCCTGGTATTTTTCCACCAGGGTTAAGGCTGCATGGCGGGTTTCACCGACACCGGAAACAATATTGATCGTTGCCGTTTCTTCCGGATCTAGCGTGATGCGATAACGGATGGCCGCAATCGGATCGAGTACGGAACCCTCGCTGCCCGATAGCGCCGCTGGACCGCTCATTGCTTGCGGGTCGGCCGCAGTTCTTCCGCGGCCGATGAACCGCATTCGGTCCGTTTCATAAGAAATTTCTCCGATGTCCGCCCCATGAGCAGCCATCAGGTGAAACATCCAGGGCGTGGGCTCGTCCGGGGAGCGGGGTCGGCGCGTGCACAGAATCACCCGTTGCCGGCGGATAATCTCGGTCTGCACAAAGAGATTACTGAACGCCGGATGCAGGGCATCCGCGGTAGGCGGCGCCAGGACCACTTCCGCATAACTGGTAACATCTATTGCCCGGCGTATCGGCGCGCGGTTGGTGATGCGGACGCGGCGCAGTTCAATGTCATCCTCGGGCGAAACGGCGATCTCCGTATGGGTATCGAATTCGCTGTGGCGGCAGCGGAACTCCGCCCTGCCCTCCGAGAATATCGCTTCGTAAGCATCCGATTCCTTGAGCGTCGGTTGATAGGCGTTCGACCAAAACGCCCCGCTGGTAACATCGCGCAGGTAACAGAAGGTGCCCCAGTTGTCGCAGGTGCGGTCTTCGCGCCAACGGGTGACGGCCAGGTCCTTCCAGCGGCTGTAACCGCCGCCGGCATTGGTGATCATCACGTGGTATCTGCCGTTGGAGAGCAATTTCACTGCCGGATTGGACGTGTGGGGACTGGTGAAAACACGTATGGACGCTTCCGGAGCGTTGGAAGCCATTTGGTGCTCGGAAAGCTCGGTTGTATGTGCATAAAACGCTGTCGCCTTGGGGATTCGTTCCTGGAGCAACAGCATGGTCGCCTGGAACAGGGGATCCGACACGAAGCGCTTCTGCATCGGACGGTCCAGCAGCAGATGAGCCAAAGAGAGCAGACTCATGCCCTGATGATGCGCCATGAAGGACCGAATCACGGCGCTTGATTGTCCGCGCGGCAGGCGCGACGGTGTGTAGTCGATCGCTTCAAAAAAGCCATACCGCGTTTCAAAGCCTTCAACAGCGAGCCGCTGGAGGTTGAGACACGCCTCCTCGGGTGCCATCATCAGCGCCAGGGCCGAGGCATAAGGCGCAATCACCAGATCCTCGGCCAGCCCGCGTTTGAGGCCCAGACCGGGCACACCAAAGGCGCGGTATTGGTAGTTGAGATGCACATCGATGGCATTATAACCACATTCCGAAATGCCCCAAGGTACGCCGCGCTTTTTCCCATACTCGATCTGCCTGGCCACAACCGCTTGATAGGTCTGGTCGAGCAGCGTGGATGGGTATGTCGGCATCACCAGCAGCGGCATCAGGTATTCGAACATCGAACCGCTCCACGACAGCAGGATCGGTTCTCCACCGGCGATGGTAAGCAGGCGTCCCAAGGCGAACCAGCTCTCCTGCGGCAGTTGTCCCTGGGCAATCGCCACGAAACTGGCAAACCGCGCTTCCGAAGCCAGAAGATCGTAGTAACTCGCGTCCCGTCGGTGTTCGCCGACATTGTAACCGATCGCCAGCAGATGCCGTTTCTCGTCAAACAAGAAGTCATAGTCCATCTGGGCGAATATGCTGCATTGCAGTGCAAGCCCCTCGATAGTTGCAATCCTCTCTTTGGCGTACCGGTTGGCTGCCGTGATGAGGCGTTGCAGTTCATCGAGCTGTGCGCTTTTTCCGGACGGCACGCCAGAATCCGATTTTTGCTCGATAGCCGCCAGGAAGGTCAAGTCCAGTGCGGCCACCTCGCGCAGTGTCGGGATAACGTCCAGATCGGGAAAGTCTGCGAGGCTGTTTCCAGAAGACAAAAACGCTGTCCATGGCGCAAGAAAAGTGAGTTCATCCATGGCGTCTCGACATTGCCCGGCGAACGCGCTGACCCACCACCTCAATTGGCTTTCGGGATCGGTATCGAGAACCTCGATGGCGGCAGCCAACTCTGCGGCGGATGCTGCCAACTGATCAAGGTACTGTCGTGAAGCCGTGAGTGTGGTGGGATGGAAACGGGTCGTAGACGCCAAGTCCTGCTGAAGTCGGGCGAGTTGGACCGACGCACTTTCTTTTTCAGTGGCGGCCGCAGCATCCACGATGATCTCGAGGGTATCGCTCAGGCCCTCAAACAATCGCGCACCCAGGATCTTATGATCGACAAGTCCGAGCAGACCCGGCCGAAATGTCAACAGATGGCCTGCAAGGTTCCCGCTGTCCACCGACGAAATGTAGAGAGGCGGCAGTGGTTTTAAAGATTGCGTGTCGTACCAGTTGTAAAAGTGGCCCCGGTGTCGGTCCAGAGCTTCCATGGTTTGGAAGGCCTTGGATGTACGGCCGAGGAGTTGCCCGGCCGAAACATAGCCGAAGTCGTACGCAGACAAATTGGCCAGCAGCGCAAGTCCCATGTTGGTAGGCGATGTGCGATGGGCAGTCACGGCCACAGGATGTTCCTGATGGTTATCCGGCGGCAGCCAATGATCTTCCGGGCCCACGAAGGTCTCGAAAAACGCCCAGGTCTTTCGGGAAAGCTTCCTAAGAAAAAGAGTCTGATCAGCCGTCAGCCTTGTTCGGCGGCCGGTAAGCGGCCGACTGATCCACCAAGCGATGACCGGCGAAGTAAACCAGAGGACCAAAATGGGCCCTGCAAGGCCGAGAGCAGCCGGACTCGAAACGACTATAAAAATCCCCGCGACAGCGGCCAGGGCTGGAGCAAACCACATTGCCCGCCAGGAGGCGGCGAGGCCTGTGCGGCTTTGGCGATCCATTTCGTTTGGCGGATTCCACTCCAGAAGTCTTTTGCGGGTTACCCACATGCGTGAGGCCGTGCGCATAATCGCATCCAGACTGAAGAGGGCTTCATAAGGCAGACAGGTGAGCGTGAAGGCCGCCTGAGCCCAGTGCTGCCCGGCCGAGCGCACCATGACCGCAAGATGCTGACGCAACCGCACATCGCCGGGTTTCTGAAACAGATCCAGCACAGAGGCCATTACGGGGGGGATCAGGATGGTTCCGATGACGGCCAGGGTCCACAGCCAGGCCGGAGACAAAAGGGTCCAGCCGAGGAGTAATAACACGGTTAACGCCGCCGATACAAGGCTGCGGCGAAGATTGTCGAAAATCTTCCACCGGGATACCCCTGTGAGCGGATTCTTCCGACGGCGGCCTTCGATGTCGGGAACGCCCGGAAGCAGCCAGCGGGCAATTTGCCAATCCCCGCGAATCCAGCGGTGCCGGCGACTGACGTCCGTACTGTAGCGCGATGGATATTCCTCGTACAGCAGCACATCGCTGAGCAGCCCCGCCCGCGCGTAGCAGCCCTCCACAAGGTCATGACTGAGGATGCGGTTCTCGGGAAAGCGTCCCTTGAGGGCCCGCTCAAACGCATCAACATCATAGATCCCCTTGCCGATGTATGAACCTTCGCCGAACAGATCCTGGTAGACATCGGAGACAACCCGGGTATACGGGTCGATACCCGGCTCACTTCCGCACAATCGTGCGTACCGAGACCGGCTCATTCCCGGCAGGCTCACAGCCACCCTGGGCTGAAGAATGCCATACCCTTTATCGATCCGCTGGCTGTCTTGGTCGTACCGCGCCCGATTCAACGGATGTGCCATGGCGCCCACAAACTGCCATGCCGCATCGCGGGGAAGCTGTGTATCCGTATCCAGGGTGATCACATACTTAACGTTCGATAACACAACAATATCTCCGACGATAAGCGAGAAGCGATCAGTTGCGCCACCGCGCAGAAGCGAATTCAAATCCGCAAGCTTTCCCCGCTTGCGCTCGTACCCCATCCAAATTTTTTCCAACGGATTCCAGCGACGCGGACGATGAAAGAGAAAGAACACGTCGGTTTTTGGGCCTCGGTACTTTGCGTTCAACTCTTGAATTCTCTTTTGGGCCAGCCGCAACAAAAGATCGTCATCCGGAAGCGTCTCCCCAGGTGCGTCCCGGAAGTCCGTCAGCAGACCAAAGTGCAAGTGCTCGTCGCGATTGGCCAGAAACCGAACCTCCAGCGCCTCGACCAAATCCTCAATGTTTTGGCTGCTTGTGAGCATCGTCGGGATCACGGCCAGGGCGCGGAACTCCGAAGGAATACCTCCGGAAAAATCCATTCGCGGCAACAAGCGCGGCGGCGCCAACAATGTCGCCAGCCAGTTCACCAACGCCACGGCCAAATGGCTTGCAGCCAGCACCAAGGGCAGACCTATCAGCGCGATGAGCCAATCCGGCTGTCCCATGGCACGCGCCTGCGCCAGCAAACTCCCGGTAAAGACAGCCGTAATCAGCGTAATGGTGCCCAAATAGAAGAGCAAAGGGGACTGATGACTTAAGCGCCGGAGCACATCAAGTGGAAACCGGCGCACCTGAGCCGTTCTTTCAAGTTGCCGCAATCCCTCGTCGATCAGGTAGTATCCGACATGGGCGGCTCGATCATAGCGGTCAACCCTGGCAGCGGCCTCGCGGGCCAATCGGATCGCTTCGCCGGCCACCTCGCTCTCGGATCGCCGGCTGCATTTGGCAATCTTTTCCACCACGTGGCGGTAACGATCCCGGGTGGCAAAATCCATCTTACCATACACATCGCCAGGATCCTCACCCAGCGTCTGTTCCACGACACTCATCGTCTCGACGAACTCGCGCCAGTCCATCGCGCCTAGAAACCGGAGGCTGCCGATACTGTTGCTCATCGAGACCTGATCCGTCGCCTGTTGTTGGTTCTCGGAACGTACCAACTGTTCGATGGTCAGACCGGACTCGGACAACCGCTGTTCAATCCATGTGAGCGGCAGTGATAACATGGGACCCTGGCCCTGCAAGCGGCGTGTGAGCTCAGCAACAAACGAACTCACCATCGGGGGCTTTGATCGGGCCATGTCGGCGACCGATAAAATCAGATTCTTTGGTTCCTTGGCGACGATCTCCGTCATCAGGTCGGCCCAATAGTCGGCGTGGTTTCGATCGATCCTGTCGGCGGAAATCCGGGTGGCAACCCGCCTGAGATTTTCAATCAGGGCGAGGCGCAGCATAATGGGGATGGCCCACAATTCGCCAAGCTTCAGGATGGTCGTCGATTGGTAGGCAGCCACGAAACTGCTGAGATTTTCAGGATCAACCCGGCCATCGCCATGCGAGATCGTCTCCAGGGCGATGTCATACACGCGCGGACGCCCGGCCGAAGGGCCGTTGAGCAAACGCGGCAGCTCACGGCTATAGCCCTTGGGCAAGTGCCGCCTGGCAATGCGAATCTGTTCTTCGATCAAATAGAAATTGTCGATCAGCCATTCCCCGGCCGGAGCAATCCGGCGACTGGCTTTAACGGCCTTGGTCATCAGATCGCGGGCTTCAATCAGAACGCCTTCATTTTCAGCCAGACGCGTCAACAGTCGATCCGAAACGCGTCCCGAACTCAACTTGTGCGAGTCCGCCAGTGCCTTGCCGTGCCGCTTCATCTGGTCCCGGCTGAACAGTTCAGCTCGCAACGGCGGCTCGTCGCCGACGTGCTCTTGGGCCAGGCCGGGTCGCCCCAAACGCGCTTTCAAACAAAGCAGGGACCGGAGAATTATCTTGCCGCTCACGCTCAATCTTTGTGCCTCCTTGTTCAGATGATTCAGGTCAACCCTGTAGTTGCATAAAAAAGATGGCGAAGAGAATGACACCCGCCTATTTCAAGATCAGATCATTCTTGACGGATTGGACTCTTTGGTCGCTGTTTACGATTTCACCTGTTTGTCGCCCACTTGTTGTGAACCAACCCGAGACCGCTCAGTTGAACGGTGCTCTTGATCGTTAGAAGCCCTATTTTTTTTCGGCTTCCAAATCGATCTTTTTCATCCGGATTATATGCTCAATCATCTTTTGCTCGAATTTTCCCTTGGCCTCAGAAATGTTCTTCTGAAAACTTAAGGAGGTAGCTGTATCCGGATCTTTCTTGACAAGTTCGGCTTTCAAGTAAAGCTCTTTTTCGTAAATCGTCTGCCTGAGGTCTTCAGTGGCCTTGATAAATGCTTCTTGCTCAGCATTCAGTTTTTTTATGGTCGCATCGTTTAAATTCCTGTTATACCCCGGATACTTGCTGAATCCGCCCGACATTCCCATTTCACGAAAGCCGTATCGCATCATATCCCGGCCGTATTTTAGTATCTCATCAGGATCGTGGCCCATCATTTCATGAGAACCATTTCTCTCTCT
>JBFFHG010000017.1:0-12448 GCA_041557055.1 Desulfosarcinaceae bacterium | reverse complement strand
TACAAATTCGGTAATATCGATAATGCCCTTCAGGTCGATGGGCTCGACGGGTGTTCCGTCCAGGTAGCAACTGAAGTGGATTTTGCATTTTGGACAGCTGGTGATCAGGTAATCGCCGGCCGCCCGGGCCTCCAAGAGACGATTGTGCTGCAGGAACTTGGTGTCTTTGTCGCAACTGACAAAGTTGCCCACCCCGCAGCAGGCGGCCTCCCCGTGATGATGATCCATTTCCGAAACTTCGACGCCCGGTATGAATTTTAAAATCCGGCGGATGGTGTCGTACTCTCCGCTGTAACGGCCCAGACGGCAGGCATCGTGGTAGGTCACCCGGTGATCCATGGTGCGGAAATCGATTTGATCCAAATGTTCGGCCATCCATGTGGAGAAATGGTGAATACGGATATCGCGGTTCCTGAGCAGGGGTTTGTAATAGGTGTTTAAGGCATAATAGCACTCTGCGCAGGTGGTGTAGATCACCCGGGGATCGGCCTGCTCAATGGCTTGCAGATTATAATCGCGCAGCATTTTGAACTGATCGGCTTTGCCTCTGAAAAGGGCGTCGAAGCCGCAGCACTTTTCGTTGCGCAGCACTGCCGGAACCGTTCCTGTTCGGTTCATCAGCCGGACGGCGCTCTGAATGGTTCCGGTGCTGTCGCAAAAATCAAAGATGGTGTCGAAAATCGGGCCGCATCCGCCGAACAGCAATATATCGCCCGCCTCGGCCACATGGCAATCCGCGAAGATCTTCGCGCGGTCGGGCCGGATGTGTGAGCGGGCCGTGATGTCGTAAACACTGTCCAACAGGCTGCCGTGTTTGCATTGGGGTTCGATGCGGCGGGATTGGGCCTCGGATCTGAGGCGCTTGAGATGTTCCACCCAAGGGGTATGGGAGGCGCAGACCTCACCGCAGGTGTTGCATGTCAAACACTTCCACAAATTGTTATGGGTTAGAACCGCTTCTTTTTGCCCCAGTTTCAACTGCATCTGCACCCGTTTGGGTGAAAAGGCGGGATTGACCTGGTGTATGGGGCAATGGACTTCACATTTGCCGCACTGGATGCACAGCAGGTCTTGCTCAACATCCCTGGCCGCAGTGCCGCATGTTTCGGTCAACGGCGCCGCAACCGCTTCACCAGGGTCCCGCAGCAGCGCAGACGGCCCCAATTTTTCGATTTTATTCCAAAATTCTGTCACCACCCGGGCGAACTTGGTCGCCTCGGCCGAGGAGACCTCCTCCACCGCTAACCGTCGCGGGTCAATCCCCATTAATTCCAGAAGGCTTTTGAGCTTATCCATTTGCTGGTGGCAATGGACATTGCCCGATATGAAGTGGCAGTCGCCGATATGGCATCCCACCAGCATAACGCCGTCATACCCCCTTTTAAATGCTTTCAGAACGGTCAGCATGTCCAGGGTGCCCAGGCAGTTGATGCGGATAAATTTGGCCGGCGGATACTCCAGCTTGTTCAATCCGGCCAGATCCGCTCCGGCATAGCCGCACCAGTTGCACGAAAATCCGAGTATGTCGGGTTGAAACTGATTTGTCGTCATGGCGTGTAACCTTGATAAAGGGTTGAAAAAATATTCAACCGGTTGGTTTTTCCCAATTCAGGAGGCTTTCAAAAATTCAATCATGGCTTCCAGATGAACCGGTTCGTTCAACCGCACGGCTGCCGCGCCGGTAGGGCATACGGCGGAACACTTGCAGCATCCCGCGCACAACGCCGGTTCCACTTCGGCGCACATCTTGTCAGGGTTGAGTTTGATGGCGTTGAATTCGCAATTGTCGGCGCACCGGCCGCAAGCACGGCACAAATTGGGGTCCACAAACGAGGAGACCGGATTGGCATGGATAAAGCCGTCTTTGATATAGGTGGCCAGATTCAAGGCCGCACTTTCCGCCTGGGCGATGCTCTCGCTGATGTCCTTGGGGCCCTGGCAACTGCCGGCCACGAAGATGTTGTTGGTAAATGTGGTGGTCGGCTTGATCTTGGGGTGATACTCCCGGATGAAGCCGTATTCATCCTTGGCCACCCCCAGCATGTTGAGCAACGCGTCGTTGTCGCTGAGTTCGGTGGCCAGGGACAAGACCAGCATGTCGCAGTCGATCTTCAAATCCATATCGGAATTCATGTCATTGACAAACCCCTGCAGCATACCGGTGCGGGCGTTGTATTCGATATTGGAGGGAATCCCGCGCACGAACCGGATGCCGGACTTGCGCGCCCGGGCGTAGTACTCCTCGTAGCCTTTGCCGGCGGCCCGGATATCGATGTAGCAGATCGTGATATCCATATCCGCGTCCACATATTTCTTGATCAGACCGGCATGCTTGATGGCGGCCATACAGCAGACCTTGGAACAGTGACTGTTGACGCCGCTCCGGTTCTGAAGGTCGCCGCGTGATCCGGCGCACTGGATCATCACAATGCGTCTGGCCGGCCGGCCGTTGTCCGGCCGCAGAATCTTGCCGGCCGTGGGGCCCAACGGGTCCAGCATGCGGGCGATCTGCATCTGTGAGACCACGTTGGGGTAGCGGCCCATGCCATGGGAGAGCCGGGTGCCGTCGAAACTCTTCCATCCCACGGCCAGAATAAGGCCGCCCACCAGCAGTTCGACCGTTTCATCCTGCTGGCTGAAATCGATGGCGCCGGCTTCGCATACGCCAACGCACGCTTTGCAGTAAGCGCAGCCTCCGCATGCAAGACAACGCTCGGCTTCCGCCAACGCCTGCGCGTCGGTCAACGTTCCGGTCTCCTCGTCAAAGGAGATCCGGCCGGAAGTCGCCGGCTGCTGCCGGGGCGCTGTTTGCAGCCCGCGTTTTTCAGCGTTTTGCAGCACCCGGGGTTTGGACACCGCTTCGGCGAAGTCGGCTGTCAGGCTCGTCCCATCGGGAATCCGGCCGCTCTCCATAAAGGCGGTCATCTCCAGGGCAGCCCATTTACCGTCCCCTATGGCGCCCGACACCGTTCCCGCCCCGGCGGCGATATCACCGCCCACAAAGAGATTGTCCCGGCCGGTATAACGGGTTTTGCCGGTCGCGGCGATCGCTCCGTTGGCAAACAAATCAGCGTAGGTGGCGCCCAAAAGATCCGGGTCACCGGATTGGCCGATGGTTTCAAGCACCCAGTCACAAACGAATGTGCGGACATCCTCCGGGTCCAGATCGATATCCGGTTTGCCGTTGGAAAAGATATAGCGGGCCACACGCGTGGCCGAAACTTCGCAGATGCGCCCCTGCCTGCCCGAATATGCCGTGGGCATCACATTGTTTATGATGGCAATCCCTTCTGCCAGGGCGCTGTCAATCTCTTCGGCAATGGCCGGCATATCCGCCCGATCCTCGATGCACAGAATCCGGATGTCGGTCTGCCCGCAGCGTCTCAACGCCCTGGCCACATCAATGGCGGCATTGCCGCCGCCGATGATCACAATTTTGCGCGGTGGAAAATCGGTCCGCCCCGTGTTGATATCCGCCAACAGGTCATAACCGTTGCCCACGCCGGCAAGCCCCTGCTTGTTGAGCGGCAATTGCCGGCCCTTGCCGAGACCGGCGGCGATATAGACGGCTTGATAATCGCGGCAAAGCGCGTCCAGGGTTTTATCCCGGCCGATTTTACAGCCGGTGTGAATCCGGACACCGGCCTTTTCAATACGGGCGATGTCGGCTTGAAGTATCTCTTTGGGCAACCGGTAGTCGGGAATACCGTAATACAAGGCGCCGCCGGGATGGTCCTGGGCTTCATAAACATCCACCTGACAACCGTTGGCGGCCAACCCCACGGCACAGGCCAATCCGGAGGGGCCCGCGCCGATAACCGCCGCTTTTTTTCCGTTCAGACGCACTCCTTTTTCAAAGGCGGCGTCGGTCTTGTCGAACACATGGCGCTTGAGCGCGGCCACGGATACCGCATCGTCGAACCCGGCCCGGGTGCAGTTGGACTCGCAGGGGTGATGGCAAACCCTGCCGCACACCGAAGGCAGCGGATTGTCCCTCAGGATCACCTGGGCGGCCTGTTCATACCGCCCGGCTTTGATCAGGGCGGCATAGGCCTGGGGGTGCTGGCCCAGCGGGCAGGCCGCGGTGCAGGGCGGCAAACCGTTGCGCTGAATGGTGTAGATATTCGGAATGGCCGAGGCGTAATCCTTGTATACCGCCGGCCGGGTGCCGGCCAGGCCCTCGTTATAGGTATTCAAGGTCTGGGAAGGGCACACTTCGCTGCATTTGCCGCACCCGGTGCATTTCTCAGGATCGATATAGCGCGGCTTTTTGGTGACCTTGAGCCGATACCCCTGCTCCACACGCTCCACCGCCGTGATATGGCTGTAGGCCAGAATCTCGATGTTCTTATGTTTGTATAGATCGTTGAGCCTGGGAGAGAGCGTGCACATGGCGCAGTCATCCGTGGGAAAGGTCTTCACCAGCTTGGCCATCTTGCCGCCGATGTAAGGCTCGCGCTCGATCAGGTAGACCTTGTGGTTCAGGTCGGCCAGCTTCAGGGCGGAGGTAATACCGGCAATGCCGCCGCCGATAACCGCCGTCTTCTGGCTGATGGTTATTTTCTTGGCGGTCAAGGCATAATGGTGCTTTATTTTCATCACAGCCGCGCGCATCATGGACTTGGCCTTATCCAACGCCTGCTGCGGTTGATGAAAATGGGGATAGGCGCACTGCTCCCGCAAATTGACCACTTCCAGCAGATAGGGATTGAGTCCCACTTCGCCGGCGGTCTCCCTGAACATATCCTCATACTGGCGGGGGGTGCAGCATCCGATAATGACACCTTCCAACTCCGCCTCATCAATGGCATTGCGAATGTTCTTCTGCCCCTCCACCGAGCAGGTGAAGGTGTTGTACATGCTGAAGTGAACATCGTCCAAGGCATCCAGATAGGCCTTGAGCTGGTCCACATCGATGGCGTCGGAGATATTCCCGCCGCATTTACATATGAAGACACCGATCCGTTTGCTATGCTTTTCCACGGCTATACCCTCACTGGTGCGATGTGCCGATGGGTTCCGAGTTCACCGGCATTGTATCCCATGACAGCCAGCGCATATTGACTCAAATGCAGAACGGCTGTCGTGTAATCGGTTTTGGATTCTTTCTGGTACAGATCGAGATTGATGTGGCACAGGGGACACGGCGTGACGATGTAATCGACATTTTTGGAACCGGCATCATCCAGGCACTCTTTCAGGATCGGCAGGGTCATCTCCCCATCCGCCAGTATGGTGTGAAATCCGCAGCAGTCGCATCGGGTCGACGCGGTGACGATATCCGCACCGCCTGCCCGCAAAACATTGTCCAGCGTCTCGACCATCCGGCTGCCGCCCACCAGATGGCGCGGCCTCAGATTATGGCAACCGTAAAACGGCAAAATGCGTTTGCCCCTGAAGCGCTTATGCCCTTTGGTCTGCAGAACCGGCAATTTTTTGTCTTCGCTGAACAGGGTGACCAGATGGTCGATGACAATTCCGCTGCTGTAAACCAGATCATGCGCGGCCAGGGAGCGGTTGATACGCGCCGTCAGTTCCGGATTGTTGTCCAGTTCGTGCCGGGCATACTGCATGGAGAGGTAACAGGTATTGCAGATTGTCAGAATGGCGCGGCCCCTCTGCTGTGCGATGGCAAAGTTGCGTGCGTTGACGGCCAGGTTGAGCTCATAGTTGACCTCGTCCAGAACACGGGCGCCGCAGCAGGAAAAGGCGGGTTCGGCCCGGACATCCACCTCCAGAACGTCAAACAGCTTTCGGGATGTTTCCAGCGCTTCTTTTGCAGTGGCTTCGGCGGCGCAGCCGGGAAAAAACAAGTACTTCATCCAAATCCCCCAAGGTTGCCGTATCAGGCAAAGCTATCAAAAATACTTTTCAAAGAAGCAAATTGATCCACTTTTTCAACCCGCAACGGCGGCAGCTTGCCCTTTAAAACCATCCGTGCCGCCAGCGGCAGCATTTTGTACAATTTAAAGTGCAGGGTTTTAAGGGGCAGAAAAGCTTCATTGAGCTTTCCGGTGGTGCGGATGTCCGCCACAAAAGCCCGGGCATGCCGCGTGGCTGCGTCACGATAGAGATCCTTGCCCATAATGACGCGCCGCATCTTCATCAACTCTTCAGCCGGCGACATCGATCTCCGGCAAACTGCTGCGCAGCGAAAGCACTTCATGCAGGACCAGAGACTGCGGTCCCGGACAAGGTCTTGGATATCGGCATTGCGCAAGCGGCTCATCCATTTGCGCGGGTTGAAGCGGGGGTCGAACCGATGTCGCGGGCATACCGAGGCACACTCTCCGCACTGGATGCAATCTTGCAGGCTGGCTGGATCGAACCGGCTGTCCGTTTTGCTCTGGTGCATCTTTCAATCTCCGGTTCCGGAAAATCCCAAAGACTTCCGGCCGCATTGGCGCGTTTTTAGAAGTGGTTTCAAAACCTCCCCTCGACTTTGAGCCCGATTGAAGGTTTTGAAACCACTTATAGGGTGACGTTGCCGGGCATAATACCCTTCTCCGCCCGGCAACATCCAGATTTCCTCTACGTATCCTCCTCCGGCAGGGAGGTGATGGTGCCGTCCCAGGTGTCCACCTTGCCTGCCGATGCGGATTCGCCTTCCGCAAACCAGGTGGCGGTTACGTTTTTGGTTTCCGTGTAGAAGATGAAACCGTCCCGGCCCATCACGTGCAGGTCCCCGAAAAAAGACTGCTTGTGGCCCGTGAAACCGAAAATTCCCACCGGCACCGGAATACCCACGTTGATCCCCACCATACCGCCGTGGGTCTGGTGGGCGAACTGACGCGCGTAGTACCCGTTTTGGGTGTAGATGACCGATCCGTTGGCGAACCGGGAAGCGTTCATCAGGGCCAGGCCCTCTTCAAAGTTCCTGACCCGCTTGACCACCAGGACCGGACCGAAAACCTCCTCCCACGCGATGGACATGTCAGGGGTCACATGATCGAAAATCGTGGGGCCGACAAAAAAACCGTTCTCGCAGTCCGCCGGAATCCTGGGCTTGCGGCCATCCAGCACCAGCTTGGCCCCTTCCGTGATCCCGGTCTCGATCCAGTCCAAAACGAATTGCTGATGGCCTGCGTTGACCACCGGCCCCATGTCGGTCTCTTTTTCATAGGCCGGGCCCAACTTCATCTCCGAGGCGTATTTCACCAAAAGCGCCACCAGCTCGTCGGCAACGACCTCTTCCACCACAACGGCCGGCAGCGCCATACACCGCTGGCCGGCGCACCCGCAGAATGCGTTCATGATCCCCCGGGCGGTCCGCTCAAGCTTGCAGTCCCGCAGCACCAGGGCGTGATTTTTCGCCTCGGTCAGCGCCTGAACCCGTTTGCCGGCAGCCGCGGCCGTGGCGTAGATGTGTTTGCCCACCGTGGTGGAGCCCACAAAGGAAACCCCCTTGATGTCCGGGTGGCTCAGAAAGAGTTCCGCTTCGTTTCTGCCGCAGGTGACGATGCTGAGCACCCCGTCCGGAAGCCCGGCCGCCTGCCACAACTCCAGAATGCGCATGGCGGACTGGGGCACAAAACTGGCGGCCTTCAACACCATGCAGTTGCCGGCCGCAATACAGATGGGCGCCATCCACCCGTGGGGAATCATGGCCGGAAAGTTCCACGGCGCAATACCGGCGAAAACGCCCAGCGGCTCGTAATATTGAACCGTGTCGTATCCCGTGGAGATATTCATGGCCGACTCGCCCTTCAAAATGTGGGGCGCGCCGCAGGCGAATTCCACCACCTCGTTGACCTTGAGCACGTCGCCCATGGCCTCCTGCCACTTCTTGCCCATCTCCTCGGCGCACAGGCGGGTCAATTCCTCCAAATGCTCGTCCAACAGCATTTTCATTTTGAACAGGACCTGCATCCGCTTGTTGATGGGCGTCGCCGCCCACGCCGGAAACGCTTCCACCGCTTTTTGAATGGTGTATTCCACCTCTTCCCTGGTACACTGGGGGGCCTTGGCGATCACCTCGCCGGTTGAGGGATTGCAGCAATCCATGTAGGTATCTGTCTTGGACATCCGCCACTGCCCGTTCGCACAATATTTCAGGACTTTGGGTTCGCCGGAACCGCTTTCCATAAAATATCTTTGAGTATTGTCGTCAGGTATTTTCGTCATGCTTCTTTCCTCCTTTTGATCGAGCGCTTTCATATGATGGGTGGTTGATCTTATTCAAAAATCTTTTTTGATTTTATTTGAAATCCATCGGGACAATAAACCGGCCCTATTCGCTGTGTTCGGCGTCAATGGGCGCCCTTCCCGCGCAGTCCCGGCGCATTATTTATGGGGGCTTTTTACATTCAAATTCAAAGCACCTCAAAATAGGTTTTTATTCAATTCAAACGTTTTGTGGATTTATTTTCAGCGTGCGTCCTTTAAAGTTAATTCCCAATCAATGTCGGCAACCACGTCGCAATTTGCGGACATAAAATCACCAGCAGCAGGCCGATGATCTGCAGAATCACAAAGGGCATAATGCCTTTATAGATATCCATCAGGCTGATCCCCATGGAATCCGGAACCGTTCCTTTCATGTAGAAAAGGGCGTACCCGAACGGCGGGGTGATAAACGACATCTGAAGGTTCACCGCAATCACGATGATAAACCATAAGGGGTCGAACCCGAGACTGTTGGCGATGGGCATAAAAATCGGGAAGGTGATGTAGATGATGCCGATCCAGTCGATCATAAAGCCCAGGATGAATACGATGGTCATCATGACGGCGAACATGCCCCATTTGCCTAAAAAGCCGAAGGCGTTGACCAGATCCGTGACCACGTCGCCGCCGCCCAGACCGATGAACACGCCGGTAAAGCACGTCGCGCCGATAATCACCGTCATGACCATGCAACTGCTTTTGAACGAAGAGAATATACAGGCCTTGAAGGAATCCCAGGTAAATTTCCCATACGCCACCATCATCACCAGCGCCAGAGCGGCCCCGACCCCGGCCGCCTCGCTGGGGGTGGCGATTCCGAACCAGATGGATCCCAGGACCCCCACAATCAAAACCATGGGCGGCACCAGATTGACCAGCAGCAATCGGATCTTTTGCGCGTTGGAGACTTCCGAGCGCTCTTTTGGAGACATTGCCGGCCCTTTTTCCGGATTTTTCATACAGACAAAGATGACATAGGCAAAGAACAACAGGCCCAGAATGATTCCCGGAAGCAATCCGCCGGCAAAGAGCTTGCCCACCGAGATGCCCGAGCGGTCCGCCATCATGACCAGCATGATACTCGGCGGGATAATGATGCCCAGGGAACCTCCGGTGGCGATGGTGCCGGTGGCCATATGCTTGTCATACCCCTGCTTCATCATCACCGGCATGGACATCAGGGACATGCTGACCACGGTGGCCCCCATGATACCGGTGCAGGCGGCAAAAATGACGCACAGGACGACGACGGCCAGGGCCACGCCGCCGGGAACGGGGCCGAACAGATACATCATGGCCTTGAACAACCCTTCCGCGATTCCGGATTTTTCCAAAAAAGTGGCCATCAAGATAAACAGCGGGATGGCAATGAGCAGATAGTTGCTCACAGAGTCGAAGGTCCGCGATACCAGCAGATGCCATGCGTTGGGCCCCCATCCGAGAAATCCGAAGATAACGGCCAGACCGCCGAGCACGAAAGCGATGGGATGGCCCAACAGCAACCCGATGAAGATGCCGGCAAACATTAAAATGACAACCAGAATGGGCGACAGCTCGATCATATCCGTTCTCCTTGCAGTAGAAATACAACGTCCTTGACAAACCCGGAAATCGCCTGGATGAACAACAGGAAAGCCCCGATGGGAATGGCCAGCTTGGAGGGCCAGACCAGTACATTGAAAGCACTTGGAGACCGCTCGTTGATCATAATGGCGTCATAAGCGAAAATGCTGCCGTAAACGAGCAAAATGGCGCTGAAAATTCCCAGAAAGAGAACAAAAGTGATAATATTGCAGATCGCCTTCAGCTTCGGGCTGAAATTGGCAAACAGGATATCCACATTGACGTGGGCCCCGGCCTGTTGCGTATAGCCCAGGGCCAGCATGCACACGGCACAAAAGAAGTACGTCGACATTTCCAACGTCCAGATGGTCGGGGCTTGGAAAATTCGTCTGGTGAGCACCTCAAAACAGGTAAAAAACATAAGCGACAGCAACAGCCAAGAAAATAGCTTTCCCGTCCACACCGAGAATCTGTCAATCGACCTGACGCTTGCCCTGATGAATTTCATTAAAAACCTCCCTAATAATCGCTCAGCGGCATCATGGCCATGCTGGCCCGGATTTCGCTCGCAAGGCGCGATCCGGTTGAGTGAATCCGCAGTAGACGGCTTGGATTTGAAACGCCAGGAGCGCGGATCTGATCCTGAGCGCTGCATTGGCGATTGGTACTGCACGCCGGGTGATCGGACCCGTCCGGAAAACAATCCCAACGATTTTCTTGTCCGGGCTCAAGTATTACGGCGGCATGGGGTGTTCAGTTTAGGGCAAATATCAGTGGCGATCGTTTTCCGCATCAGGCCCCACACCGCCGTAAGCTTAAATCAACCTGAAGATTCTTAATCGTTTCTCTCTATAGTCATGATGTCATGCGCCGGTTTCTAAACCGAAACCCGCTTTTCTACGGCATGACCGGATTTTGAATATACTTGGTTCCGGGCTGCCAGAATTTTTGCGTTTCGGCCCGTTTTCGCACATCTTTTTCCAGAGCGACAATTTTATCATAGTCGCCGCTTTTCTTCACAAGTGCTTCCAGTTTGGCGTAGGCCTCGTCCAATCCGCCGGGATTTCTCCCGAACATGAAGGGATATTGGTAGGAACGCCAGCCCGAGAAATCTTTAAGAAACTTGATCATTGAAAAAGCGACCTTGGCATAATCGGGATTATCCTCGGCGTCTTTGATTAAATAGTCGAAAGACAGTTTCTGGATTTTGGCCAATGCTTCTTCATCCAGTTTGGATATTTGCGTCCCTGCGGACACAAACTTGTTGGTGTATTCAGCGGAGCTGTACTCAAAATAGGTCCAGGCCCACATCATGGTGGCCATGCAGGCTTCTTTAAACTTGAATTTGGTGATATCTTCCAATTTGTCCCAGGAGCGTTTGTTGATCATGACCCCCGACACCGGGCCCGGTTGATGCCAGCCCGGCAATATCCAGTACTTGGTAACCTCCTGGAACCCCATGGACCAATCACATTCCGGCACCGAGAATTCTCCGGCGTCGATGGTGCCGCGCTGCAGGGCCATATAGATCTCCGCACCGGGCATAAAGATGGCGGCGCCGCCCAGATCCTGAAGTATTTTGGCCTGGTTGCGGCCGCACTGCCGCATCTTTACGTTTTTGTAGTCATCTATTTTCGAAATCTTGACATTGGAGCGCTGGCCGCATTCCGGGCTTGTCACCGAATGCGGAAACCAGACGATATTGTGTTTGCCATAGAGTTCCTGAGCCAACTCCAATCCCCCGCCCTGCCAATACCACAGCAGATAATCCGCCGGCGTAAAAAACATCGGCACGGAGGTCAGCAGGCTGAAGGCCGTGTTCTTGCCCTCCCAATAGCTGGGCCAATCCGTGCCCATATCGATAACGCCGAGGCGCACGGCATCAAACATCTCTTTGGAGCTGGTAACCAGGGTCCCGCCCTCGTTATACTTGATGGCAAGTTCGTCCTTGGCCAGGACATTCATCAAATCGACAAGATATTTGTCACCCCGCCACAAGGTGATCGAGGGAACCCAAAGGGTCTGCATTCTCCATTTTGCAGGACCTTTGGCTTCGGCCGACTGAGGCGCACTTATTCCGAGCATCATGCCGCAACATACGATTAGCGCTAACAGACCAACAAAGCATTTTCTTTCCATTTTTCCCCCTTCAATTGCGCGAGTTAATTGGGAAGACACGCGCCTGGCAGTAGAAACGCAACGCCACCGTTAACGTCGCATGCCTTCATCTTCACAGCCCTTTTTCTACCAATACCGCATGGCGTTCTTGAAAATGGACGCCAGTTCATCCGGTCCTGCCGGACGGGGAGAGAGTTTGGTCACCCGATGCTGCGGAAGCGTGCCTTCCACCAGTTTGGGGATATCCGTTTCGCTGAAACCCACATCCTTCAACCCGTTGGGCAGTTTAAAGCGCTTGAAATAGCCGATGACGGTTTGCGCGATAATTTCACCGGCGTCTTCGGGCTTGGCGCCGGCAACATCAGCACCCAGGGCCGCTGCCGCCTCCAGGTGACGCTGGGGATTGGACGATGCTGTAAAACGGAATACCGCCGGCGCATTCAAGGCCACTGAAATACCATGCGGAATAATGGGGTGGTCCGAATTGTAATCCGGTGCGATATAGTCGCGAACCATTCCCGAAACCGGATAGGACATGCCGTGGGGCAGGGTTACACCGGCGTTGCCGAAACCAACGCCCGCAAAGGCCGCCGCCAGCATC
>JBFFHG010000016.1:0-12465 GCA_041557055.1 Desulfosarcinaceae bacterium | reverse complement strand
CTGCTCTCGCTGCCGATCATTTTTTCTTTTCCTAAGACCCGCACGGGATAGGCATTCTGGTCCGGTAAGATAACCCCTGTCGTTCCTATTTTTTCAATATTGGGATACCATACCTGTTTTGATAATTGCCATGATTATCTTTTGAGCAAGGATCCGGACTTGTTTTTCGAACAAATTGTGCGCCGCACAAAAAAATGGAATCAACCCGGATTTCCCGCCACGGACTAGAAGGTCGGCCTGTTACATACATGGGAATAAAGCCTTTTTGGTCTGCAGGGATTGCGAGAAGCCCGACAAGCATCCTAATGGGACTGGCTGCAGCCGCCATGGCCGGCTTTCTCCCCGCAGGGAAAGCTGCCTGGGGGAGGAACAGGAGAAAAATGCGGGGAAAGGGAAGGCCTTGATCGCCTATTTTTTCCATTCCGGCCATATGCGTACCATGGCAGAACAAATCCAGGGCCGGATTGGCGGCGATCTTTTTGAAATCAAAACCGGTAAATCCCTATCCCCGGGATAATGACGCGACTGCTGGCCAGAGCGCCCTCCCCTCTCATCTCTTGTCCATTGGTGTGTTAGGCCCCTTTGGGCTGTCACGCCTCTTTTGCCAGCCGATAAAGGCACTGGGTGAAAATCCTGGCGCATTTCATCAGGTCGGAAATGGATATGTTTTCATCCTTTTGATGCGCCAACGTCACACTCCCCGGGAATTCGGGGCCGAAGGCCACGGCGTTGGGCACGGCGCGGGCATAGGTGCCTCCTCCGATGACCAGTGGTTCACTCGTGTAATCGCCGGTTTCCTGCTGATAAACCGATAGTAATGTCTTTATCAGAAAGTGGTCCTGGGTGAAATGGATGGGCGGTAGTTGGTCGGTAATGCTCGCGGTTACGCCGCTGCCCGCAAGGATGGTGTTGATTCTATCCATAACCAATTGCACATGCGCGTTGAGCGGGTAGCGGATGTCGACGCCGAGGGTGACACCTAGAGCATTCAGGTCGATCCTGCCCACATTTAATGTCAACGGGCCCGAGAGGTCATCTTTCATCGCGCAACCCATGTCCCGGCCGTCGGAGTTCATTCCGATGCCGGCGTTGTACCACCTGAAAAAATCCTGATGGCCGTCATCAGGGGGGCAGACATGCCCCAAAATGCCGATGGTGCGCGATATGGCGTTGATTCCTTTCTCGGGCGTGCAGGCGTGCGAGGCCTTGCCTTTTATTTTAAGGATGATCTCGGCGGTGCCGACCTTCAGGTCATAGGGCTCGCCCGATCCGGCCATGTGAGATTCAATCCGATGAACAAGATCTTTACCATTGGCCAGGACGGCGGTGCATTGATCCGGCACAACGTTCAGTGCATTTCCGCCGCAGATGGATTTGACCAGGCTTGGAACGGGATGCGCCGTCGGCAAAGGCCTTTTCAGATCAAGATTCAGGATGCCTTTTTCGCCGATGAGCACGGGGAAATTGCCATCCGGCACGATGCTCATTTCCGGGGCCGGTTCCTTTTTCAGATAATGGGTGATTCCTTCCCAGCGTGTCTCTTCATTGGTGCCCAGGATCATGCGGATTTTTTTGCCCAGGGGCAGTCCCGAGTCAGAAATGGCCTTCATGGCGTATAAACAGGCTGCAAAGGGTCCCTTGTTGTCCAAAGATCCCCGGCCGTAAATTCTGCCGTTGTAGATTTTACCGCTGAAAGGGGGATGCGTCCATCCCTCGCCTTCAGGGACCACATCCAGATGCACCAGGATCCCGATGGTTTTCTCCCCTTTGCCTATCTGGATATGGCCGGCATAGTGATCGACGTTCTTAACGCTAAAGCCCAGCTTTCGTCCCATTTCAAGGGCCCGCTCCAGAGCCATGTCCACGCCTGGGCCGAAGGGCATTCCGGCTTGGGGGCGGTCTTCGACGCTGCGGATTCGCACCATTTCCCTAAGACATGCAATGATGCGGTCTTTATGGCTTTCGATAAGCTGATTGAGCGTTGCCACAGATGTTTCCATCGTTACGACTCCTCTCAGAAGCGGTTCCAAAACCCTTTTTCCGGGTCCAAATGCGGTGTCGGCGCGTGGCGGTTAATCCTCAAACTCCTGCTCCTGCGATTGACCGCCACGCGATGCTTTGGCCTTGAACCCGATTGAAGGTTTTTAAACCACTTCTAAGTTGCTTGCACCGATCAATGCATCGGCCGCTGCCTTTAATTCAGAATGGCAGACGGTTCCATTTTCCACGATGGGTGTCCCATCCAATGCGATGGAAACCTTTTCCAGCACGCAATCGAAATGGGATTTGGCAGGTTGGCCATTGGGCGGGGCGTCAATGGCGCTGGTATGCCCGAAGCCGAAATCCACGCCGCCCCAGACACGCTCATCTTCCACGATTTGTCCGCTGATTTCGCGCACTCCCGGGTTGAGCCCAACCATCATATGGGAAATTTTGTACATGTTCGGATCATTGAAACTCTCCACAAAAGATTTCAGTTTCCCGGCGATATCGGTCCCGATGAAATCGACCATGCGGCCCGCTTTCATGATCACGCCCACCCGGTCTCCAGGAGCAAGGACAAGGGGACTGACCCGGTCGAACATAATGGTCCCTTCCATGGTATCGAATCTGGGAACCACGTTGACGTATCCGGGCGCTGTTCCGAATTGGGGCTTGGAATAGTCGCCGCTGCCCATCTCCACGACATAATTGGGATCGGTCCGGAAGGTTACATCCGTCCCGTTTTCGCTTGTCACCCGGATGGTTTCGGTGCTCATGATCATCGTTTTGATTCGTTCGAGCAGGCGGGTCAGCATGGGAACATCAACGCTTCCAAAAACACGGTGCAACGATAAGACGTCGGAATCCGTAATGATGACATACCTGAGTTTTTTATTGTCCCGCATGACGTCTTCCCAGATAGCGGAGTAAAGCATGTAGCTCGACTGGGCCTCGATCCACACATCCACATTGGAAAGAGCGGCACTCAGAGCCTCGACCGGCCAGTCCGGCATCCCCGCCTGTCCGTTGTCCCGCGCCTTGGGGACCCACATCACCAGGGGTTTGCCTCCGACGGCATAAGCAGCCGCGGCCAATGCGTCAATGATATCTTTGCGCGACCCTGTATCGGCCGTGATGGCGACGGTCTCTCCGGGCCGCACCCGGAACATCTCTTCGATGATTTTCTTGGTTACGCGCGCTCTTTCCAACTGATAGTTGTCTGACATAATTCCTCCTGATTGGATTTTTATTTTGCTTGGATGCGACACGCCGTTTTCGATTGTCGCGTGTCGGTCCATGATGAAGTTACAAGTTCCCCTTCCCGGCAGGGAGACGGGGTCCCGGGGATGTCAAACGACGGTTGCGCACCGGGTTCTTCTCCCTCAAGGAACGGTGGAAGCAGATGGGTGCTATTCAATGGTTACCCTGCAACCCGTTCCGGCCTGGCCGCTGAACAGTTTCCATCGTGCGATTTGCGCCTCGGGTGGAGGTTCGCAGCTCCCTGTCCGGCTGGGCTTCCATCCAAACCTGTTTTTCAGGGCGGCCAGATGCTCACAAGTTTTCAGGCTGGCGACCACTGAATCGATGACGGGAATTGCGAGCTTTTCCTGCAGGCGTTCGTAAAAACCGTAGGCGCTGGTACACCCCAGGATGAGGGCTTCGGCCTTGTCCTTCCGAATGGCCAATTCGGCCTGCTCGATAAGGGCCTTTTCCGTCCTTTCAGGATCGACTTGAAGGTCGACGGGACTCAGGTCCACACAGCGGATGGAAGCCAAACAAGACCGGTATCCGTAGGTCGAAAGGTTGGATTCGATTTTGTGGGTCCATTTGTCGCGTCCCGCCAGAATCGAAAAGCGGTTACAAAGATTGGCGGCCATTTGGACCGTTGCCTGACAGGGGGCGACGACGACCGCCGCACCTGAGATTTCCCTGGCTTCGAGCAATCCCACGTCGAAAAAACACCCAAGAACGATGCCATCGAACCGCCGTTGAGCCGCATCCCGAGCAAGGCGGACGATCGGGCCTATGGCGCATGCGCCATAGGCATGGTACTCCAGGTGGGTGATAGCGAGTTCTTTGGGCAAGGTGACCATTTCGATCTGCGTGCCTGCGTTCTTGGCCTTGCGAAGCACATCCACGAGCTCCGGTTCGCAGCGGTCATTGCTGATGGGATCGATCCAGAGGATCTTGATTGGTTTGCTTTTCATAAAATTCAAGGCTCCTTTCAACGAGCAACGGCCCTGGCCTCCCAGGCAAAGGCAGTGGGTTCACAGATTAGAACCACGGTTGGGGGAGACCGGCCCGATCCCGGACCGTCAGGCCAGCAAATGGCACAGGGCCCAGTGAGGCGTTTCCAAGCCGACCGTGGGCGGCTCAAATTCCCGGCAAATATCCATGGCCTGCGGACAGCGGGTATTGAAATAACATCCGGCGGGCGGGTTGATGGCGCTGGGAATGTTGCCTTTCAGGTGACTGAGTTCGTCTATGGACTGCATGCCGATTCTGGGCAGCGCCTGCAACAGGGCCTGGGTGTAGGGATGCGCTGGATGATGGAAGATCTGATCAGCGGTCCCATATTCCACAAGTTTTCCCAAATACATCACCACGATATTGTCCGACATCCGGTTGACGACGCCGAGGTCGTGGGAGATCAGGATATAGGTCAATTGGAACTCCCGGCGAAGTTTGTTGAGCAATTCCAAAATCCGCTGTTGGGAGAAGATGTCGATGGAGGACGTGGGTTCGTCCAAAACCAGCAGGCTCGGCGTCAAGGCCAAGGCGCGGGCGATGGCGATGCGCTGTCTCTGGCCGCCGCTGAACTCATGGGGGTATTTGTAAAGAGCGGCCTTTGTCAGCCCCACCTGCACGAGAAGCGCCTCGACCCTCTCGCTGATGGCCTTCCCATGGGCCAAGGCGTGGACACGGATCGGCTCGGCGATGATGTCTTTGACAAGCCAGCGCGGATTTAAAGACCAGTAGGGATCCTGAAAAACGATCTGCATGTGTTGCCGGAGTTTGCGCATCTGCTCCTTGGAGCAGGCAAAGACATCGGTATCGTCGAAAATCACCTGCCCGGCAGTGGGTTCGATCAGATTCAGCAACACATTCACCAGCGTCGATTTGCCGCAGCCCGATTCTCCTACGATACCGAGAGTCTCTCCGCGTTGAATTTCAAAACTGACCGAATCCACCGCCTTGACCGAGGCGACGGTTCTGGCAAAAAATCCCTTGGTGATCGGAAAATGTTTCTTCAGTTCCTTTATTGTTAACAGTGCCTTACCCATGTTCTTTTCCTTTCCAGGAAGATGCCCGGATCAATGATTGGGTATAGGGGTGCTGAGGGCGGCGAAGTATTTCTACGGTATCGCCCATCTCGACGATGCGTCCCTGATGCAAGATCCCGATTCGGCTGCAGGTGGCGGACACCAAACCCAAATTGTTGGCGATGAACAACATGGACATGTTCAACTCTGCTTGCAGCCTGTCCAGGAGTTTCAATATTCCCGCCTGGATGGTCACATCCAGATTGCGGGTGGGTTCGTCGGCAATCAAAAACGGGGCGTCGCAGGTAAGGGCGATGGCGATGATGATGCGTTGTCGCTGGCCGCCGGAAAGCTCATGAGGATAGCTGCGCAGGATGTTTTCGGGGTCCGGAATCTTGACCATGGCCAGTTTTTCCAGGGCGATCGCTTCGGCCTCGGCCCGGCTCTTGCCGCGGTTTTTACGTATGACGCGGGTAATCTGGGTGCCCACGTTAAAAACCGGGTTGAGCGTGGACATGGGATCCTGAAAAATCATGGCGATCTGTCGGCCACGGATGGCGCGCATCTGCGCAGCGTTCTTGGCCAGTAAATCTTCTCCATTGAGCATGATCCGCCCGCTTTCGATGATCCCCGGCGGTGTGTTGATAATCCCGAGAATGGTCTGCGCCAGTACGGTTTTGCCCGCTCCGCTTTCGCCCACCAACCCGAAGCTTTTGCCTTTTTCCAGAGCAAGGTATTCAATGTTCAGGACCTCTTTGACACCTTCGCAGGTGGCAAAGCCGACCTTCAGATTTTGTACCTCAAAAAAGTATTTCATGCCTGAGCCCATCCGTTTACCGATCAAGGGTTATCTTATTCTTGTTTTCGGATCCAGGACCTCCCTGAGACCGTCACCCAACAGATTGAAGACCATCACGGTGACGAAAATGGCAAGGCCGGGAAAGAAGCTGTACCACCAAGCATTCAGAAAATAATTACGGCTGGTGTTGATCATCAAGCCCCATTCGGGTGTGGGCGGTTGGGCCCCGAGTCCCAGAAAACTCAAGGACGCGATGGTCAGGATGACCCCCCCCAGGTCCATCGAAGCCTGGACGATGACAGGGGCGATACAGTTGGGGACGATATGACCGAAGACGATCTTGAAATGGGGGGTGCCGATGGCCCTCGCGGCGGCCACGAAGGGCTTCTGCTTGATGGAAACGGCCTGTCCCCGCACAATGCGCGTATACCAGGGCCACCAGGATACGGCGATGGCCAGCATGGCGTTTCGCAAGCTTGGCCCCAGCAACGCGGCGATGGCGATAGCCAGCAGCAGGGGTGGAAAACTGAGAAAAATGTCGGTGATGCGCATGATGGTTTCATCCACAAACCTATTCGAGGCCCCGGCGATGGCCCCCAAAGGAACCCCGATGACCAGAGACAGACCCACGGCGAACAGCGCTGTCTGCAAGGAGATGCGCGTCCCGTAGAGCACCCGGCTGAAGAGATCCCGGCCCAACTCGTCTGTCCCGCACCAGTATTGTGTCGAGGGTGGCAGCAGTTTGTCTGTGGGATTGTTGTCTTGCAGGATATGGGACGGGTAGGGAGCCAGCAGCGGAGAAAAAACAGCGACCGCAATCAGCACGCAGACTGTCATCAGGGACCCGCGCGTCAGTTTGTTGCGGTTCAGCAGGTAAAGGGTTTCCCGGAATTGCCGGATTCGCGGGACGAGGGCATTGAAGGTCGATACACGATGAAGCATGGCCGGTTCCTGTAAACTATGCATAGGGTCAATTAATGGATCACCGTTAGACTCTGACTCGCGGATCCAAGGCGATGATCATATCGGCGATCAGGTTCAGCACGACGTAACTGCAAGCGGAAAAAATGGTGACACCCATGATCGCTGGATAATCCAGACCGATGACGGCCGCCGCGATGTAGTTGCCGATGCCCGGCCAACTGAAGATCGATTCCACCAAAAATGTGTTGACCAGCGTATAACCGATGGAAAGGGTCACCACCGTGGCAGTCGGTCCCAGCGAGTTCTTCAGCGCGTAAGACCACAGCACCACCCGCTCCGACAGACCATAGGAGCGGGCGGCTTTGATATAATCTTCGTTCAGAATTTCCAGCAAGGCCGAGCGTGTCATGCGGGCGACCAAACCTATGGGGAACAAGGCCAGAGTGAGGCCGGGCAGCACGATATGCAGCAAAGCATCCTGGAAGACGACCCAATTGCCGCCGACCAGGCTGTCGACGAGATAAAATCCGGTGTACACCGGCACCTCATGCAGCAATGTGGTCTCCATGCTCAACCGCTCACCCAGGGGAAACCATCCCAGCCCCCGGTAAAAAACGAATTGCAGGAACAGGCCGATCCAGAAGGTGGGCAGGGACACGGCGCCCACGGAAAAGAAGCGGGCAGCATGGTCCGCCCAGTGATCCTTGCGTTTGGCCGAGATCACGCCCAGATACAATCCCACGACGATGGCCAAAACGGTAGACAGGAGCACCAACTCAAAGGTGGCCGGCAAGTATTCCTTCAGTTCGTCGAAAACGGGCTGATGGGACCTTAAGGAATATCCCAGGTTTCCACGGGACAAATCGGCGAGATATTTGCCGAACTGGTAATAGAGCGGTTTGTCCAGTCCCAGTTCGATTTCGGCGGCCTTGATTTGCTCCGCGGTGGCCCGGGAGCCGACCCACCGGGCCGCCGGGTCCGAGGGGATCACCCGGGTGATGAAAAAGGTGGTCAGGGTGACGCCGAAAAGCACCACAATCCCCAAAAACAATCGTTTGATGACAAATGCTTGCATGGCTGGCTGTCCCATACCTTGCGTTCGCAAGGCCGTTGCCGCCCATCATCAAAGGTGGTCTTGATGATGGGCGTGATCAGATTGCATACCGGCTTCCCTTATTCCCGGTAGGTGTCGTAGAAAAAGACGACTTGCGAATAGCACGGATTGTAACGGAAGCCCTTGAAGCTCTTGTTGGTCACCCAAACGGTCTGGGTATCCAGCGCGAAGATGGCCGGCGCATCCTCGATAATTGTCTTCTGGGCATCTACGAACATTCGGGTTGCTTTTTCCCGGTCCACCGAGCTTGTGGCGTTGGCCTCGTCAATAGCCTTGTCGAAGTTTTCCGAGGCATAATACGACACATTGAAAAGCGTCTCCTTCTGGGACCGGAAAAGCGGATAGAGCCAGCTGTAGGGGCTGATATAATCCGGCCACCAGTACATGAGAAAAATATCCTGCCGCGTTTCGGCCTTGTTGTTCTTGGCCACCTCCCACTGGCTGCCCCAGGGCATGCCCCGGATTTCCAGATCCACATTCAACTTGGCAAGTTCCGATTTGAACAGCTCCACCGTTTTCTTCTCGGACTCATCCCCGGAAAGATAGGTCAGCAGGAGTTTCAGGCCGCCGTCAGGATAACCGGCCTGGGCCAGGAACTGGCGGGCCTTATTCAGATCGTAGGAATACTGTTTCAGCTCCTTGCCGTGGCCCCAGAGTCCCACGGGAATGGGGCCCCTGCTTTTGGTGGCGTATCCGCCAAAGGCATACTTGACGACGTCGTCATAGGGAAACGCATACGAAAGAGCTTGGCGCACCAGCTTGTTGTCCAGGGGTTTTTTTACGGTATTGAAAAACAGAAACATGTTCTGAAAACTTTGCGATACCGTGACCTGGACATTGCTGCTGGTCTTCAACGCTTCGATGTCCTCGGCGGGAAGGGCGAAGGTGATGTCCGCATCGCCTTTTTCGATCAATTGACGCCGGGAGGTCGTTTCACTGACTCTTTTTATCACCACGATTTCGAACTGGTTCGCCTTCCAGCCTTGCCAATAATCCTTGAAGGCCGAGAGAACAACCTCGTCGCCCATCTTGAACCTCTTGATCTGATAGGGTCCCGAACCAGCCTCGTTTCCCTTGGAAAGCCAGTCATCGGCGTTGGCCTTGACCGATGTGGGCGAAACGATAAAGGCGCTATAGGTGCAGCTGGAGATCAGGTCAATCGGCGCCGGGTATTTGAGATCGAATCTTACCGTATGGTCGTCGAGAACGACGATTTTGTCAACCGGATCCCAAATGTATGCGGCCCCTTTTCCGAGTTTCATGGTTCGTTCAATGGAATACTTGACCGCCTGGGCATTCACTGCGGATCCGTCGTGAAATTTGACCCCTTTGCGAATCTTGAAGGTCCAACGCATGCCGTCGTCGCTGGCGGTATAATCGGTGGCCAGTATGGGGATGAACCGGCTGCGCGCGGGATCGTAGCGCAAAAGGGTCTCATAGATGTTATTGAGTACAATCGTTCCGGCCGAGAATTCCACGCTGGGATCCCAGTCCAAGATCGGTTCTGTGTAATAGGGGTAATAGGCGAATTTGGGGGCGGCCATGGCTTCATTCTGCCATGCAACGGCAGACAGGACGATCAAGGTAATCAAACCCGGCAACACCAATAGGGTCTGCATTTTTGATAATCGTTTCATTTTTTTGCTCCTTGTGTATGGAGATGATGGCCGGTCAGGTTCCGGGAAATGGCATAGCCCCTCCGGAATCCGAGTTTGCACCAGCGTGCTTCAAACATTAAAAGTAGAATATCAAATAGGTCCACCCCTGATAGGAGGTTTCGTCCTCCTGCCAAATCTGTTTGGCCGCTTCTCCTGGCGTGGCCAGGCCCAGTGACACTTGCAAATAAAGATTATCGCTTATTGCGAAATCATTGTTAAGAAAAAACTCGTCGGCGTAATGGGCGCTCGTCACGGCCGATCCAAAATAATTCTTCTCACTCAAATAGTGTTTAAGGTAGGCGAAGGTCATCGTGATGTTTTCCGTGGGGTTGAATCCGATCTCGCCGATGTAAGAAGTCTTGTTCCCGTTGGGGCTCAGGTGATGATCACCGACGATTTCACCGGTGATCCAGCGGTTCCATCCCACAAAGCCGGAGAAGACCGGATCGAAAAGCTCGATTTTATCATCATCAGGATCTTTGTCTCCGGAAAAATACATGGTGGACATGCGGACGAACGGTTTGTATGCCACTGGAAATCGGTAAGTCAGGGCCGCAAAGCCGCCCAGAGCCTCCTGGTCCAACTCGCTGCCGTCGGCCAGTTCTATATCACCAATTTGATAGACCAACTCGCTTTCGAATTGAAAACCGCCCAGGGAGACGTCGATGCCGATGTCCAGGTTGTTGATGTAGGATTGTGCATCGTTGTCCTCATTTCCTTCTGTGTCGGATTTGTAGTAGTACCCGCCATATAGGTAGGCGGTTTCACTGAAATTATAGTGCAGGTTGAAGCCGGCGATCTCCACCCCCTGCTTTGAATATTGGCCCGGTGAGTAGACATCAATGTAATTTTTCGAGCGCGCCCAAAAGGCCGTCGAATTGAAATTCCCGAAATCGCCGTCCAAGCGGACCGCAAACGGAAAGCTGTTATCTGTTGAGATCCATGTGGCGGCGCCTGGCCCCCAGTTGCCGGCCCCTATCAAAAAGTTTTTTTCAAGCTTGATATCCTGCTGCCCGATGGTGAGATCAAATGGGCTTTTACCCAGATCTTTGAACTTGAGCCAGGCCTGATTAAGCGACACGTCGGTTTCATCCTTGTGCGCCGCGTAGTGGTCCTCGCCCGCAGTGACCGAAAAAATGGATCCCACCTGGGCTTCCAGGTCGGTCCAGCCCAAGTTTTTACCCACCGTCAGGCGCAGCTTGGTCGCCTGCTCAGCCCAATTGTAGTCTTTCTCACCCATGGCGTCGGATCCGAAATAGGTATTTTTGTTGGCCATGTAAAAAAAATGCGCCTCCATGCCCAAGGATACCTTGTCAAACACCTTGTCCAATTCATTGAATTGGATGTCCGCAAGGGACCACCCCGGGGAAAAAACAACCAATAATAACGCCAGCACCAATCCTTTTTTTGAATTTTGACCGTGTTCCACTCTGTTGCTCCTTTGGTTAGGGGTTGCACTTTATGTTTCCACAGCCGCAAAGCTCGAACGCTAAAGGAGAGTGCCTCATTGCATGGTTTTTGTTTTCCAGGGGCCGACCGCCCCCAGTCCCTCGGTGTGCCAAAGGTGTGTAACGGTTCCCCCTGCAAGGCGTTGGATATGAAACAAGAATCGAACCCATTAGATTCTAAAAACCATCTTATAAAACAGTGATTGAATTCGTCCTTTTTTACTCACTTTAAATAGATTTAGTTCGAATGTAAAGCCTTTTTTTATTTTTTGGTACGTAAAAAGAACTTTTTGGTACGTTTACCAAACTTGCATCTTAAGATAACCCTTGGTATAGGAAAAACATGATTCGGATTATATCGTCCAAATTATCGAATAATTTGGACGAATTTCGTCAATTTATCTGGTCACCCAAAACCCAATGGAAAATTAGAAAATGCGTAAAATCGTCGATAAGCTTGATACGAAAATCATCGAACTGCTCATACAAGACGGGCGAATGCCCAATACGGAAATCGCCAAACGGCTCAACCTGTCGGAAGCCGCCACACGCAAGCGGCTCAAACGGTTGATCGATAATGAAATCATCCGTGTGGGGGCTTATTTGAACTACATGAAGCTGGGGCACGCCATCGAGGGAAACCTGAAGATCAAGGCGGATATCAAAAAACATGACGAGATCGCCGAAAAGCTCTACGCCATGGCCAGTATCATCTATTTGGTGCATACCACCGGAGCGATAGACTTCGACCTCGAATTCAGCGTCAAGTCTCAGGCCGAACTGCGGGATCTCCTTGAAGCGGTCAGGCATATCGACGGCGTTTACACCGCGGATGTATCCATCCGTCTGAAACTCATGAAATTGCGTTTCGACCGGCTGGAACTTTAAAGTGTACGACCTGAATTGATCTTCCGACGGCCAGACCGAGGTATTTCAGACATTCAGAACAAAAGCGCCTGCTCGCGTGTATCGCGCTGGTCACAGAACGCACTCATTCGTTTGACTTCGTAACATTTACCCTATCGTTGCAAAATACGAGGGCGAAAGAGTCAAGACGCTCAGGAACTCCACTTGCGAACATGATAGTCCGCCATGCCGCATTGGCGTGTGTACAAAGAACAAAATGATGGCTGCAAGTGTTCACGAAAGACATGAATCTCCCAGCCATGCCCGCAGGTACTGTCTGCGGGTTTTCATAATTTTTTCTTCTGTGGTCAGAACTCTTTCTCCGGGGCGTTTTCATGACTTTTTGTTTACTTATTAAAGCGTTAGATGG
>JBFFHG010000015.1:0-12469 GCA_041557055.1 Desulfosarcinaceae bacterium | reverse complement strand
TCGTTTTTCGTGCTTTCAGAGGGGGACAGGATCTGTTGGGCACCTTGCGCCTTCACAAGTTTTTCAGGCGGTTCTTCCAGGGGCAGCAGCAAACGGGTTATTTCGTCCCGGCGCCGTTCAATAAAATACGCCTTAAGCT
This sequence comes from Desulfosarcinaceae bacterium, assembly GCA_041557055.1. Classification (GTDB taxonomy): domain Bacteria; phylum Desulfobacterota; class Desulfobacteria; order Desulfobacterales; family Desulfosarcinaceae; genus JARRKU01. The sequence goes on along the minus strand of JBFFHG010000015.1, from coordinate 12,330 downwards.
CCGTTACACAAGGGTATTCAAAAAGCAAGGTGGGCGGTAACCGGTCCATTGATTTTGAAAATTCCTTGATAATCTCCAGCGCCACCAGGGAGTCAACACCGTAATTGTCAAATGACTGTTTATCTTTGATTTTCGAAGAATTCATTTTAAGTACGGTGGCGAAAACCGACTTTATATAATCCGTCACCTTGTCGGAAAGATTTGGCGCCGTGGTGCTGTTTTCCAATATTGTTCCGCAAGCGGTGTTGGCGGTTTTCGATTGATTCGCCTTGATTTCAAACGAATTGCGTGAAGGGGACAATTCAGGACGCACATCAGATTTACGAGCCTGCCTTATCCAACCGTTGCTCACGGCAACCGCAATTCCGGTTTTAACGATATTTTCCCCCTCAAATACCGGCAGCCCGATACATTCAAAACCCTGCGCATACAGAAGGGCTTTCCATTGTTCCGGACTGGAAACCGGAGAGCCGCAAATCCGGTTTTGCGCATCCCGCGTCAGCCACCAGCCATCCGTCAGCCCATAGGTCAATGTGGAAAAAATGTTTTTTTGCATAATTTCATGCACCACAAGAAGACCGTTCTTTTTGAGAAGTTTTTTGGTGTTCCCAAGGGTATGGCCCATATGCCCGGTTGCATGCAGCACATTGGTAGCCAGAATTACATCAACCCCCCCGGTTTCAAAGCCCTGATCCGCTGGTTCCCGATCAATATTCAATGGGGTGAAGCGGGTAAAAGGGTAATTTTCACCAAATTCACGTTGCCCGTGCCGAACAAATCCCGGTGAAATGTCAGTATAAGTATAGGTGATACGGTCCTCAAAGGGCGCTATTTTTTTCAGGACCACGCGACTGGTTGCACCTGTTCCTGCACCGATTTCGAGCAAATGAACACAATCCTGTGGATTTTGTTTCAGCCGGTCGCTCAAATATGCGGCGACAATTTCGCCCACCACATTATTGTACCCATCCACCACACGATTGCCCTTGTATATTCCGGCCACTAGCCGGTTTGAACCGTTGGGAAACATCACTGCCATATGGTCGGTCCGCCCGGTCAATATTTCATGATACTTATCAGTGCACACGCGCATCAATGTAAGGTGAGACGAAAAATCCGGATATTGTTTCCCAAGAGTGTCATATTGCCGGTCAAGTCGTGATGTCTCTCCCTGAACCGCTTTCTTTTCTATCAAATCGGTGGTGGTTATCTGATCTTTGGAAAGTACAATATATCCGATTTCTTGCATATGAATAAGAAGACTTTCATACAGCGGATAATACCGCTCGATAATTCCGAGCCGGCGACGCAGGGCATAACGGTCATATGTTTCTTTTGCCATGAGAAAGACGCCTTGCGTTCGGAAATAGTGGAGCAGAGATTTCTCTGCCAGTCGAATCACCTCGCCGAAACCTTTGTTTTTTTTGCCTTCAGCCAGAGCGGAACGGATTGCCGCACCGACATGATCGACAATTGATTTGTCACAGGCAGGGGCTGACTTCGACACCGTGTAATGCACTGGAAAGGGCCTGTGGTGCATGTGCTTAAGCACGGTTTCGTCCGCTTTCAGCACCACAGCCTGATTCATTCCGGCGGCGAGAATACGGGCAACGGCATTACACCCTGCTTTCGGTGAAATGGAACGGACCCCCAATGCGGTAATGGCCTTTCGGTGTTTTTTATCGGCTACGGCACCTACGGTCCCCCAGAATCCCCAGTTGATAATGGTTGCAGGACACAGGTTCTGTTGCATAAGCCCTCGGGCGTATGCATCTTTAAACATGCACCCGGCAGCATAATTGCTCTGACCGGCATTTCCCGTCATGGATTGAATAGAAGAAAAAAACAGCATCCGGTGAAGGTGGTTTTTCGCCAGGACTTTGTACAAAATGACCGAACCGTTGGTTTTTGGGTCCAGAGCCGCCCGAAAATCCTCTTCGGCCATCTTGTAAAGGCTGCGATCACAAAGGACCAGGGCGGAATGAACGGCGCCATGAATGCGTCCAAATCTTTGATTTGCTTCAGTCACGGCCTTTTCCATCTCTTTCAGGGAAAGGAGATTCGCCTGAAGGTAACACACCTCGCCTTTCAGGGATTCGATTACACGGATTTTTTGTCGGATATCTTCATCAATTTGCCTTCGGCCGATCCAAACCAGTCGGGCCCGGACTTTTCGGGCAAGGTACTCGCTCAGGGCAAAACCGATTCCCCCTGCACCTCCGGCAATCAACCAGACGCTGTTTTCCTGAAAAACATCGCTAATTTGATCCGGTAAAACCACCGGTTCGAGCGTGCGCTCATAACGGAATTTTCCCCGTAGTGCAATGACTTCGCCGGTTTTGTCTCCCTGTTTTTGTTCACACGCAGCAATCAGGGCGGCAACTGCACCATCCGCAGCAACTATTTCCCTGGCGGACAGATCCAGAACCTCAACCTTCCAACTCAGTGCTTCCTTTGCCAAAACATGCGTCAACCCCTGTAAAGCAGCCTCATTCGGTTGAATAAGATCATCTTGCCGGATTTGGCAACCGTTTCTTGTGAGAACGGTGAGATGCAATGCATGGCCGGCATAACCGTGATGCCAAAGTGCCTTGATCAGACGAAACAGGGACAAAACCCCATATGCCTGCTCCTTTTCCATGGCTTCCGGGTCATCCAGCGCAGGGTTTCCATGACCGCCCAGAAAATATATCCGGTCGGGCGACGGCAGCTCCCCAATGGCTGCAATAAAAGCATCGCGTTCATCAATATTCACGGCAGGGCCTAATGCGGAGTGCGGCTTTTCACCCTCGCCAAGCAAAATTTCAAACACCCTGTTGTTTTTATAAAAGGCAGCCAGGGAATCTCTCAACGGATCCTGTTGATCTTTGGACACAATCACAATGGTTTTGTCCTTAAAGGGTGCGGACAGCAGGGGATCCACTTGTTTTTTTTCCCATCCGGTCTGAAAAAAGCACTGCGCCTCTGATGTGTGTTTTCTTTCACGAAAAGTGATCCCGCAAAACCGTATGAGAGGCTCACCGTCTTTATCAGCCAGAACCACATCATAACGGTTTTCTCCGGTTTTTCGGGAATAAACCAACAACTGCTCCGTCAACGCGTGAAACAGATCAACACGCTCAACCGAGAAAGGCAGCATGGATCTTGAGCTATCTTCCTCGTCTCCGAAAAGCACAAGCGATTGTAACGCTCCGTCCAGAAGAGCGGGATGCAGGCTGTATCGTTTCAGTTCTTTTGTGTATTCAGCGCCAAGGCGAAGTCCGGTTAATATTTCCGTTTCTCCCTTGTGGACCTCGCACACCACATGATAGTAGTCGCCGTGCCTGATTCCCTGTTGCCGAAGTCGCATGTAGACTTCTTCCGGAGAGATCCGCCGAGAGCATTTCGCCCTTATTTGATCTATATCCAGACGATCCGGTCTTTCAGCGCCATTGGAGAGCTGAACAGCTCCGGATGAAAAGACAAGAGGTGTGCCGTTCCCTGATTTTCGGTAAATTTCATAACGCAAAATGTCTTTTCCTGAAAGGGAAATGCTCAGGTCATGGGTGTGGTTTGTAAATACGGCCGGATGCTGCCAGACGATGTTTGTAAAGGAAAAGGTGCGGCAATTCAGTTGTCGCATGGACTCGCAGACCATCTCAAGGTATGCGACACCGGGAAACACAATGTCGTCTCCGACCCGGTGATGGCGGAGAAACAACATATTTGCGTCAAACCGTTTTTCAAAACCAATCCGGGTGTCAACAGCTATTCGATCGAGGGATAATGTACCGGTCTCATGTGGATAACGCTGATCGATGGCGCCGGGGACAAGGTCGTTTTTCATCCAGAAACCATCATGGGAAAACGTATAGGGTGGCAAAGACAAAACTTTCGAAGAACGATTATCGCGAAGTTTATCCCAATCAATCCGGTGCCCCCGGATATAAAAATCGTTTAATGCCCTTAGTGCCGATTCTCGGGTGGATTCATTTTTGGCGTCTTCACTGTTCAAAGTTTTCAGCAACAGGTCAACCTCCGGGGATATTTTTTCAGTTTCATCCAACTGCGCCGTCAACACCTCTGTGCCCTGCCCTCCATTCCGATACGTTTGAATCGCTGTCTCCAGCTCTTCCATTGTCCGGGCCAAAACGCTCAAACGACAGCAAAAATGACTGCGCCTTGCATTCAGTGTGTATGCAAGATCTTCCATCCGGCACGCCTTGTTTTTATCCATCCAGTGCTGAAATTCTCCCAAAAACCCGTCCATTGCTCGCTTGTCTTGTGCGGAAAAGCAAAAAAGCCGAAGTCGGGGTGACGGCGGTTGCCTGCGCAAGGGCTGGGGGAACTCCTCCAAAACCAGATGGCAATTGGTGCCACTGAATCCAAAAGCATTGATAGCGGCCATTCGCGGAAATCTTCCATCCGAGTCCCATTCCCTGAATGTGGTGTTGACGAAAAACGGGGTCTGCGCAAAATGAATATTCTCGTTTTCCTGTTCAAAATTCAAACTCGGTATCAGTTTTTTATGATAAAGAGACAATACCGCTTTTATCAGTCCCGTCACTCCGGCGGCTGCCAATGTGTGCCCGATATTGGTTTTAATTGATCCCAAGGCACACCTGTGTTTTTGATCCGTATATTTTTGAAATGCACGGGTCAGGGCCATTACCTCGATGGGGTCTCCCAGTTTGGTCCCTGTTCCATGCGCTTCCACGTACCCGATACGACACGGATCAATGCCGTAGCGGTTGTAGACTTCCAGCTCCAGGGCCTCTTGCGAAGATGCGTTGGGCGCTGTAATGCCATTTGAATGTCCATCCTGATTGACGCCCGATCCCTTAATGACCGCATGGATGCGGTCATTGTCCAAAAGGGCCTGTTTCAGCGATTTTAAAACAATCACGGCGGCGGCCTCTCCGACAACCGCACCGTCAGCCTTGTTGTCGAACGCTTTGCATTTTCCGTCTTTGGAAAACATCCCCATGTTGCTCATCATCAGATAGGTGGCGGGTGTGGACATGATATTGATACCGCCGGCCAGAGCCATATCACATTCCCCGGAACGGAGAGCCTGACATGCCTGGTGAACAGCCACCAGAGAAGAGGAACAGGCGGTATCAATGGAAATCGCAGGCCCTGTCAGATTCAGAAAATACGATAACCTTGCAGCAAGAATGGCGCTGCTGGTTCCCATCATGGAGTGTACGGACAGGCCGTCTTTGGTTGTATGATTGAAATAGTCGCTTTTCCCCACACCTATATATACGCCGCATTTTTGACTGAACATTTTTTTGCGGGTAATACCGGCGTGTTCTATTGCGTGCCACGCTTCTTCCAACAAAATCCGCTGCTGCGGGTCCATGTGGTGCGCCTCTAGTGGAGAGATGCGGAAAAAGCCGGCGTCAAAACCGTCGATGTCTTGCAGGAAACCACCCGGAAGTGGTGCCTGCCGATCAATATCGATCCTGGCGGATCGGCAAAACTCATGAAAGTTCCATCGTTTTTCGGGAATATCCGTAATGGCGTGCTTTCCTTTTTTCAGGTTTTCCCAAAGTTCTTCCGTATTCTTTGATCCGGGAAATCTTCCCGCGAATCCGATAATCGCGACATCTTCTTTCGGGTGAGCATCCGAATCCAAACCAGTCTCCTTTTGAATCGGTTTCGGAAGATTTTCAGCGGCTTTTTTCTGCTCCTGGTGTTTGTTTGGAGCGACTTTTCGCGTGATTGCCGGGGACAACTTTTCATATTCCCTTTGGAGAAAGCGTTTTAAAAGAAAAACATTATGATTTTCAAAAAGAGCGGTTTTACGCAGTGAAAGCCCCAATGCCATATTCAAATGTCTGACAATCGCAAGATTGCGGATTGAATCAACACCGAACTCAGCAAATGGAACTTTTTCATCCACTTCCTCCCGCGTAATTTTCAATACCATGTTCAAAGCATCAAAAATCGCGGTTTCAATTAAATTGATAGTGACCTTCGAAGCCTCGCCAGCTTGTTGAACATCGGGGGCCGTGGGCTCAGGCGCTGCATTCAAGGCTGTCACGCTATTTTCCCCAATCCACAAACAACAAGGCGAAACAGCTTCGTCCTGCCCGCCCTGGCTGACATGTTGCACTTGGGAAAATCCCGCTTTTTCCAGTAGTATTTTCCAGGGAATCCGATCAAAAAACAGATCGCTTTTCAACCAGTCGCCGCCGGGATTTTTCAAACCGAACACAAACACATCGATTTCCCGCACAGTCTGCGGTTCATTTAAAAAAAACAGTCCGCCGGGCTTGAGCAATTGTCGGGCATAGTGAAGCGGTTCAATGAATTCCCGAACATGAAAACAGGTGTTTGATAAAATCAACAGATCATATTGCACATCATTCCGATCAAAGGACGCTTTTATCCCGCTGTCACGATGTTCCTGTGCGGAGGTGAAATCCAGCAGGTCATACTGTACGTGTTGAGTAAAATTCTGTAGTTTTTGTGCAAGTTCGGGGTTTGGTTCTTTGGCATAGGTCAACTCCAAAACCTTGAGTTTTTGATTGGGCCGACGGTTGATCAGTTTCTCAAGGCCGAGAATGACAAGTCCGGCAACCATCTGATCATTCAGGACCGTAAAAGGATCTTTTCGCGTCATGAACAAAAGATATTTTTCTATCCTCCGGATGCAAGCCACATTGCTCTGATCTTTAGATGTTCCGGTTAGGCACGCCATCAGGCGGGAAAGACAGAACCACTGGATCTCCAAAATGGCACTTGACCCAGCATGCTCGGCGCGGATCATGCGCCGGATTGATGCCAGGTTATTCAAATTTTTTTCCAACTCCGGATCTTCGATCCGGGCGGTTGGATGAAAATCATGGTTCTCTTTTTTTAACAGACCTGATTTTTCCAGAATTGCCAGCAACACTTGAAACAACGTGTGGTACTCAGGCAAAATACCAAGTTGCCTTTCAAGATGTTGGGAGGTATATGTTTCTTTCGCTGTTAAAAAGACACCGCTTTTTCGAAACTGGGCCAAAAGCTTCAAACGTCCCACTTGTTTTATGTATTCCAATGATTTCAACAGGTTTTTTATTTTTTTTTCCATATCAGTTCCTTTGAGACCACTCTTTGATTAAATCGGATACGACCGAACCGGTTGTCTCGGCGGCCGATTCAATCAAATTCATATCTTCAAGATTTTCATCGCTGACTTTCATCATGACCAGGGCGGATTTATTATGACCGAGCATCCGTTTCAACGCTTCCATACCTTCTTCCGGTTCAATGGAAAAGACACCTTGCGATGTCAGCAAGGCATGATATTTTTCATCGGCCACAGCGCCGACGCTTCCCCAGAAGCCCCAGTTTATAAGATGGACCGGAAAACCGGCTTGACTTGAAATGGCTCTGGCATATGCATCTTCAAAAGTGCTTGCCGCTGCATAATTGCTTTGACCGGCATTGCCGGCCAAAGACTGAATGGATGAAAAAAATAACAGAAAGTCCAAAGGTTCTTGGGATAGGGTTTTGTAGAGAATGATGCTTCCCCTGACCTTTGGATTCAATGACGCAGTAAATATCTCTTCGGACATGTTTTCCAGACTGCTGTCCTGAAGAATGATAGCGGAATGAACGGCTCCATGGATACACCCATATTGTTTTCGAGCTTCTTTTACCGCCGACCGCATTTCCTTTGCGTCTGTCACATCCGCCGTCAGATAGAGTGCTTCGCCCCCAACCTCCCGGATATGCTTTTGTTTTTCACGGATAACGTCTGTCTCACGACGACGGCCGATCCAGACCAGTCGGGCTTGATAATGCCTTGCGAGATACTCACTTAATACATAGCCGATTCCACCGCCGCCGCCCACGATAAGATAAACGCCGTTTTGTCGGTAAATATCCGACCCGCCGTCAGATAGCGGACAGCGCGTCAAAATTTGATGAAAATAATGATCGCCCCTTACCGCGATCGCTTTCGCTTCAGGTTCCGAAGCCTTTACCAGGGTGTAAATTCGGCGGCTGAGTGCTTCCGGATCACGAACCGCTTCATCTGCGGATATATCCAGCATTCGCACCGCCCAATGGGGATACTCTTTGGCCATGACCTGCACAAACCCATGCAGACTCGCATTGCACGGATCCAATCGTTCTTCCGGATTTACCGGACAGGCATCATGACTGATGACCGTCAGTTGAAGGTTTTTTTCATCATATCCTCCATCTATGAGTGCCCTTGTCAGGCGGTATAATGAAATAATTCCCATATCTTGTTTTTTTTGAAGACTCCCTGGATCATCCAACGCGAAATCGGAACCGCCGTCACCAAAAAAGTAAATATCGCTGCAATGAGGAAGCGTTTTAATCAAATCATTCATGGCATCCGGGTCGTCCACATCAATTTCATAATTGGAATTCACCAAAATTCGTGTGCGATAGCTCAACGTCACCATATGGACGTTTCTGCCGTCATACTGCGATACCAATGCCTGCGCAGTTTTACGGTTTTTTGATGAGCAAAAAATTGCGAGCTGACCGTTCTCCCGCTCTTTTTCAGAACTGGGCAATCCTGTCTTTCGCCATTGCGTTGCGAACAAACAACGATTCAATGTGAATTGATCTGTTGCGGACGTGTCGTGTCGAGCAACCTTGTTCGGCGTCTGCTGGCTTTTCAAAAGCAACAGTTGGCCCTTTTTCTTCTCCTGCAATTTGATCCAGTAACGTTTTTTCTGAAAAGGATATTTTGGTATGGAAACAACCGGATACTTCCCATCATAAAGGATGGTCCAACTTATGGTTTCTCCATTGACGTAGTGCATTGCAAGAAGTTCTAACTGTTGCCTGTATGCGGCTGGATCCGCATGAGGTATTTGCCCAAGCTGTTCCTTTAACGAATTTTCCGTGTTTTTCAAAGAAACGGAGGATATGTCACCATAGTCCTGATCAGATGCGTAATAGCCCGGTGTGATGGTACCGCTTTCCAGATTGCGAAGCTGTTGAGCAAACGCCCTAACGGAAGCTGCCGTAATGGCGCATCGTTTGTAAAAATGCTCACGGCGGCAGTTTAGTGTGTAGCTGAGCCTTTCCGCCGAATACCGATCCGAATGATGTTCCAACCACATGAGCAGATTCTTCCGTTGCTGCGCCAGCGCCGCCGGTGTTTTGGCCGACAATGTGAACAAATACAATGGCTTTGGCCTGGATTCGATAGAAGCCGCCAGCTCTGGCGCCTGTTCTAAAATAACGTGGGCGTTTGCGCCTCCGGCGCCGAATGCACTGATGCCGCTGCGCCTTGGACCGTTTGAGATCCAGGATGCAGGGTCCTGCTGAACATGGAATGGCGCTTCCTTAAAAGCAATATCTGCGGACAAGGTTGAAGAATGAAGAGAAGGCACGATGGTTTCATGTTTCATTTGCAGCAGCACCTTGATCATTCCGGCAATTCCGGCGGCAGATTCCGTATGGCCGATGTTGGACTTGACCGAACCGATGATGCAAGGCTCCGTACGGTTTGTTTTTGTAAAGACCTTGCTTAAACCACTTATTTCAATGGGATCGCCCAATGGTGTTCCTGTGCCGTGCGCCTCCACATAGCTGATAGTTTCCGCAGGGATGTGCGCCCGATTTATGGCCGCCTCAATCAGCTTTGCCTGGGCCGCGGGACTGGGAACGGTGTAACCGTTGGTCTTTCCACCATGATTGACAGCGGTTGACTTGATCACACCATGGATTTGATCCTTATCCTCCAGAGCCAGATCAAGCGGTTTTAATAAAAGAACGCCGACGCCTTCTCCGGGCACCAAACCGTCTCCGCCAGCGCCGAAGCTTCTGCATTTACCATCTGTAGACAGAACCTTGCCAGAACTCAAAAGCAAATACTTGTATGGATGCGTAGTAATATTCACACCACCCACAAGCGCTGCCCGGCACTCCTGGTTTTTAAGGCTCTCGCACGCCAGATGAATCGCCGTTAATGATGAAGAGCACATTGTGTCCACAGCCATGCTGGGACCGTCAAGATTAAAACAAAATGACGCTCTGTTGGCAATGGATGCGTGAAGGGAGTTTGCCAGAATCACCTTCCCGTGCTCCAGTGCGGCGGATGCGTACAGCTCGTAATGACCGTACATCACCCCGACAAATACGCCAACCTGAAGGGATGCTTGTGTTCCTTCGTCTCTGCCAGACAACATTGCAGGCGTATATCCTGCATCTTCCATTGCTTCCCAGGCCACCTCCAGGAACAGGCGCTCCTGAGGATCCATCAACTCAGCTTCCTCGGGTGATATATTGAAAAACAGAGGATCAAATTGATCAACACCGTCAATAAATCCCCCCCATTTACTGTGCATGACACCTGCTTTTTCCTTGTCCGGATCATAATACTGTCTGTAATCCCATCGGTCTTCAGGAATCTCGGTTATGCAGTGCTTGCCGGATTTAAGATTTTCCCAGAACTGTTCCAGATTGTCGGCCATGGGATATTTGCCGCTCATGCCGATAATCGCAATTTCTTTTTGCGGTGTTTTAAAGTTTTCCTTTTTCGGTTGCGACTGTTTGCAAATGGAAAAGCCATCGCGGAAACGATCCGTGATCTGCGGCGATGCCGCTTTCGCCGTCATGATAGAATTTTTTTTACAAGTCATATCTTTTAAGAAAAAATCAGCGTGATGATCTGAAAAATAGTCGGTCAAATCGGACAGCGTTTGATATTCAAAGAAGAGTGTTTTCGGTAAATTTGCGAAATGTTTTTCTAACCCTTGCATTATTGCAAGAATTCTTACCGAATCTATTCCATATTCTTCAAGCAGCGTTTTGTCCTGAAGCCGCTTGACAGGAAGTTTTAGTGCATCGGAAATTATTTCAGCCAGAAACCTGCGTATCTCCTGTCTTTGTTGCTGTGAAGGTGAAAACGATTTTTTTTCCTGATCGGGCCTCTCCGGTTTTTGCTTTCTGTCATATCCCGCCGATTGCTTGTTTGAGTTAAGCAAGTCATCTGCTTTGTCGCCAATCAAAAGAGTCACCCTGGGCAACCCCATTGCGAGAATTTCTTCAAATGCCTGAAGACCGCTTGCGGTATCCAACAATTCGCCAAACAAATTTTGCAGGTAGCTTTGTGCTTCCTGATTTCCTTGCATCCCGCCGGATTTCCAGATCGGCCAGTTGATGGCAATTGTTTTTCCTTTCCACTTCATTCGATCGCTTTCGATGCTCTTGATTTCAGCCCATGCATCCATGAATGCATTGGCGCTAGCATAATCAACCAGACCAAAACTTCCCAGCGTGCTTGAAATTGAGGAAAACAGCACCATCCAATCCGGCGACAGATCTTCACATAGTTTTTCCAAATTCAGTGTACCATCAATTTTCGGCGCAAGGGTTCGTGTCAATGTTTGGCGATTCTTCTTTAAAATGTAATTGTCGTCAATTACACCGGCACAATGCAACACACCGTCCAGGTGGCCGAAACTCTGTAATATGACCTCTTTTATTCTTTCTACGTCCGCGGGGACAGAAACATCCCCTCGGACATAAAGAACTCCGGAACCTCTCTTTTGTATTTCATCGAGAGCATTGCGTTTTTCAGTGGTCAATGCGGATCGTCCTGTCAAAATCAAATTTGCCTTGTGGTTCCGTGCCAGATATTCTGCAAAAACAAGCCCCAAACCGCCTGTCCCCCCTGTTATCAGGCACACACTCTTTTGACGGATCATTGAAATTGCAGGGCTTATGGCCGCCCTTTGCAGATGTTCAATCCGTCGTGACCCCTTGCTGTCGTAAATTACAAGGGGTTGCCGTATATCCACCAGTTCATTCAATATGATTTTCGCCGATTTTTCAGAATCAACGGTTTCTTCAGGCAACTGCAAAACAAGACAACGATAATTTGGGTTTTCCTGAACAATCGATTTTGCGAACCCCCCAACCATAAGGTGATACGGTGTTTTTTTTCTTTCCCCGGAAAATACATGAACAAGGGATAATTCTTCTATTTTTGCTTTCATTCCGGCTTTACAAAGATCAAACAATAGACCAATGCCGGTTTCAAGCTCAAGACGAGGATCGATTTCATGTGACTGTGTATCCGTGTTAAGCAAATTGACTATCTGAAGTTTTTTTCCTTTGAAACGGTTTACCAGAATTTCCAACTGTTCAGACGAGGAAACATCGACCTCCAATAAACGGGATGAAATCTGTTTTAAGGTTTTCCCCGGGCAAATATGAATCAACGTTGCTGCATCCCGTCCATCCTGCTCCAGGATGTTTTGCAAAATTTCAACCGAACGCCGTTTATAGGCAAAGCAAAGGAAAGGAAAATTTTCCGTCGGCGCAGCCATATTTGCCGGTAACGGTCTATCCACCAGCCGGGTA
>JBFFHG010000014.1:0-12568 GCA_041557055.1 Desulfosarcinaceae bacterium | reverse complement strand
GCGGCCTGACGGCCGGGCAGGCGTACGCAATGAAATCTGGATCATTCCCACGGTAGGCTGCTGCAACCCCATTGCCGAAACGCTGGCCCGCCAAGCCGGCGCGCAATTGGTCCGAGGCGGCCTTGAGGGCGTCTTTCATTTTGCCCATCCTTATGGATGCTCCCAACTCGGCGGGGATCTGCGCAACACCCAAAAAATCCTGGCAGGGCTGGTTCGTCATCCCAATGCCGGCGGCGTGCTGGTTATGGGACTGGGGTGTGAAAACAATCAAATCCAAGCATTTAAACAATTGCTGGGCGATTATGATCCAAAGCGGATCAAATTCTATAATCTGCAGGATGTGGAAGATGACATGGCCCACGGCATGGCCTTGCTGGAAGAACTTTGCGCCTCGGTGCAAAACGATCAACGCACCCCGCTTGGAATGGAAAAACTTGTGATCGGTTTAAAATGCGGCGGATCAGACGCCTTTTCCGGTATTACGGCCAATCCTTTGACCGGCATGGTCACAGACCGAATCATTCACGCAGGCGGCAGCGCCATCCTGACGGAGGTGCCGGAGATGTTCGGCGCGGAATCGATTTTGATGAACCGCGCCGCGGATGAAAGTGTATTTCAAAAAACCGTAACGCTTATCAATGATTTTAAAACCTATTTTCAGCAGCATAACCAACCGGTTTATGAAAATCCCTCCCCCGGAAACAAGGATGGCGGCATCACCACTCTGGAGGAAAAATCATTGGGTTGTATTCGCAAAGGCGGAAACAGCAGGGTAAGAGATGTTGTCGATTATGGTGAACCGGTGAAAACAAAGGGGCTGAACCTGCTGAACGGACCGGGCAATGATATTGTCTCCGTGACTGCTCTGGCCGCGGCCGGGGCCCAAATCGTACTGTTCAGCACAGGCCGGGGAACCCCTCTGGGCGGCCCGGTACCCACGATCAAAATTGCGACCAATTCAGAGTTGGCGCAAAAGAAGAACAACTGGATCGATTTTGACGCCGGGCAGCTTTTGGACGCAAAAAAAATGGACCACTTGGCGGATGAACTCATAAGCACCATTATACAGATCGCGTCTCGCCAAAAACAGGCCAAGAATGAAATGTACAACGCGCGGCAGATCGCAATTTTTAAAAACGGCGTTACACTTTAGGGCCATAAAAAGATGAAAGGACGTACCATGGCGGAAAAAATCAATATCGGCATCATCGGCACCGGCCGCATCGGACAATTGCATGCAAAGAACCTGAGCTTTCATGTCCCCCAGGCCAATGTGGTTGCCGTCACGGATGCGGTGCAGGAGACTTGCTGCGCTTGCGCCGCAGAGTGCGGCATCCCCAGAATGGCGGACAATTATGAGCAGATCCTGGCGTCGTCGGACATTGACGCGGTTTTTATCTGCTCCCCCACGGACACCCATGCCCCCATCATCGAAGAGGCCGCAGCAGCCGGCAAACATATTTTTTGCGAAAAACCGATCGCCTTGCATCCGGATCAAATCGACAAAGCCCTGGCTGCTGTTGACCAGGCCGGCGTTAAACTGCAAATCGGCTTTAACCGCCGTTTTGATCCCCATTTTAAACGTGCACGGGACCTGGTGGCCCAAGGCGAAATCGGAACTCCTGAAATCGTGCGCATCACCAGCCGCGACCCCCAGCCGCCGCCCATCGAGTATGTAAAAGTCTCCGGCGGACTCTTTTTGGACATGACCATCCATGACTTTGACATGTGCCGTTTTTTATTAGATGACGAAGTCACCCGCATCTTCGCTTCCGGCGCCTGCCTGGTGGACCCGGCCATTGGCCAGGCCGGCGATATAGACACCGCCACAACCCATTTAACCTACCGCTGCGGCGCACTGTGTACGATTGACAACAGCCGCCGGTCGGTATCCGGTTATGACCAGCGTATAGAAATATTCGGTTCCAAAGGCTGCGTGACAGTGGGCAACCCGGACCGCAATACCGCGGTGTTGTGCAACGGACGGCACGTCAGCAGGGATCTGCCCTATTTCTTCTTCCTTGACCGGTATCAGGACGCCTATATCGCCGAAGCCCGGGATTTTATCGAATGTATAGCGCAAAATCGCGCGCCCTCTGTCAACGGATACGACGGCAAGGTATCACTACTGATGGGACTGGCCGCCCTTGAATCCTGCAAAAGCGGCAGACCTGTGGACCTGTCGGCCTGAAAACCCGAATCAATGGGGACAGATCAATCTACCTCCTGATGTTGCATAAAAAAAAGATGGCCTGCAACAGACCCGATTCTCAACCAGCGCCATGGGGTAACTTCCCGAATGGATTCCAATTCCCGCATAGGTTCAATCCCTTGGACATCTTTTTTATGCAATATCAGGGAGAACATAAATATAGGGGGAAAAAAAACACATGGCCAAAAAAACATTTTTAAGAATCAGGGTATGTTCCTTAGTCTTAACCGTCATCTTATTATGTCAAATCCCGCTGTCTGTTACAGCGGCGGAAGTGAACCATGCACCTGTTTTAAAGCTTGACCGCGCAGATATCGCGCAGTTGCCCAGAAATTTCAGGACGTCAGATGATCCCTACCGGTCCGTAAAGAATGGTAACTATCCTTCACGCGAGGGGTTGGCGGAACTGCATGCCTCAGGCAGCAGTGCTTTTTCAGAAATGGAGCTAAGGCAAGTGTTATCCAAAGTGCGCGGCAACGTTTTTATTGTGGACTTGCGTCAGGAATCGCACGCCTACCTCAATGGTATGGCGGTTAGCTGGTTTGCTGAAAACAACTGGGGAAATGATGGCAAAAATCTTGAACAAGTTACGCTCATCGAACGTGCATTATTGGATCAAACCTTAGCGCAATCGCCTGTTTATGTACATCATTTTGATGACAAGACCAATACTGTTTTAGAGACATTCCAAGTCGATGTTGCAACTGCGCGCACTGAGCAAGAAGTGGTTAAATCACTGGGGGCTGGATACTTCCGGCTCGCTTGCGCTGATCATTTTCGGCCGGAGGACGCGGATGTAGATCGTTTTATTCAATTTTACAAAAAGTTACCAAAGGATGCCTGGCTGCATTTCCATTGTTTTGCCGGGCAAGGGCGTGCGACCATCTTTATGAATATGTACGACATGTTAAAAAATGCAAAAAAGGTCAGCTTTGACGATATTGTGACGCGACAAGGGCTAATCGGTCCGGTTGATCTGCGCCATATTCCTGATTCCAAAAAAAATTGGGGGAAAAAAGCTTATATTGAGCGGTTGCAATTTGTTAAGCATTTCTATGCTTTTGTAAAACACAGTCCGGATAATTTGCCTGTTACCTGGTCGCAATGGGCCGCGGAACATGACTATTAGAAGCGGTTGAACCCCTTGTCCCGCCGTGCTCACAGTTCGCCAGAAAATTTTGGAATTTCAGTCGCCGGGATATGGCTCGGTTCGGTTCGATAGTCGAAAATTGCGCCAATATGACCTGAAGCCCGGATGCATAAAATGATAAGAAGTGGTTTCATCAAAACCTTCAATCAGGTTCAAGGTCAAGGCGGGGATGGGGATTCAAACGCAGGAAGACACGATTGTGTTTTGAGTATTGAATCCCCATCCCCAACATTTTTTAAAAACTGCCAACAAGCTCTTGTTCAAAGATTGATTCCGCGCATGTTATTTCCTTAAGCTGCCTTTTTATTTCGCATGACATCCATGACAACGGCACAGATAATGATCATGCCTTTAATGATTTCCTGGATATAGGCGTCGACTCTTAAAAACGTGAACCCGCTTTTCACCACGCCCAGGACCATGGAGCCGATGATGGTGCCGGGGATATAGCCGATGCCGCCGGAGAGACTTGTTCCGCCGATGACAGCCGATGCAATGGCATCCAGTTCGAACATCACGCCCATGCTGGCCTGGCCGCTGTTCACCCGGGCGGAAAGCACCACACCCGCCAGTCCCGCAAGAAAACCGGCAAAGGTGTATATCATAATCTTGTACCGCGTGGTGGAGATACCTGATATTTTGGCGGCTGTTTCATTTCCGCCGATAGCGTAGGTGTACTTCCCGTAACGTGTGTGTTTGAGTGACACATGGGCGACAACCGCCATGAGCAGATAAATGATTACGGGCACAAATCCGGTGCCGAGAAAGGTATAGGATTCGGAAAGCATACTGACCGGCTTTCCGGATGTGTAAAACTGGGCCAGCCCGCGGGCCGAGACCATCATTCCCAG
Source organism: Desulfosarcinaceae bacterium (assembly GCA_041557055.1). GTDB lineage: Bacteria > Desulfobacterota > Desulfobacteria > Desulfobacterales > Desulfosarcinaceae > JARRKU01. The sequence goes on along the minus strand of JBFFHG010000014.1, from coordinate 8,355 downwards.
CGTGGCGATAAAAGGCGGAATATTTGTTTTGGCCACTAAAAAGCCATTGATAAAGCCGCACAAGGTTCCAAGGCTCAGACCGGCAAGAACCGGGACAATCACCGGAAGCCCGACAAGGCCCTGAAAAACGGGCCGGGTGGCATTATGCGCCTGGGCAAAACTGGCGGCAACGACTGCCACAAGGGCCACAATCGATCCGGATGACAGGTCGATGCCGCCGGCGATGATGACGTGGGTGACGCCCAGTGCAATAATACCGATAACCGCAATCTGCAAAATCATCAGAAAAAGCCGATGGGGATTGAGGAGAAAAGATTGCCCCACGGTAAACCATCCGATAATTTCAAATAAAAGCCCGATCCCTACCAATATCAACAGGATGCTTAATTGTTTGGAATCGAACTTGAAACTCCATTTTTTGCCCATCACAACATTTTCCCCCTACGTTAATTTCTCACCGGATGCCAGCAGCAGAATTTTCTCCTGGGTGGCTTCGGACCGATCCAGAATGCCGGTCAGATGACCTTCATGCATGACCATGATGCGATCGCTCATGCCCATTAATTCCGGCATTTCCGAAGAAATCATCAAAATCGATTTGCCCTCGGCCACCAGTTCGTTCATCAATTTATGAATTTCGGCTTTGGCGCCCACATCCACTCCCCGGGTGGGCTCATCAAGCATCAATATATCCGGAGATGTCAAAAGCCATCTGGAAACCAGGATTTTTTGCTGGTTGCCGCCGCTTAGGTTTCCCACGATTTCGTTTAACGACGGCGTTTTTATTTGCAACTTACAAATCTGTTCCTGACAATCTTGTCTGACAATCTTGTGATTCAAAAAAAAACCTTTTAAGTAATTTTTGATGCTGGAGATTTCCATGTTGGCCTTGATATCGAGCATCAGAAATAGACCGCCGTGTTTTCGATCCTTGGGCAGCAGTGCCAGTTTATATCCGACAGCATCGCGAGGGTGGAGAACCTCACGTGGTTCACCGTTGATATGTACTTCTCCGGCGGTCTTGGGGTACACGCCGAAAATGGTCTCCAGCACCTCTGTGCGCCCTGCCCCCATCAACCCGGCGATACCCATAATTTCACCGGCGTGTAAATCAAAACTGATATTCGAAAACTTCTCTTCCCGGCTCAAATTTCTGACCGACATGACCACTTTCCCGCAGGTGGCGCAGCGTTCAGGAAAGATCTGGTTCAATTCCCGGCCCACCATCATGCTGATCAGCGAGTCCTTTGTCATCTCCTCGGCGCTTTCGGTGCCGATATATTGACCGTCGCGCAGAACCGTGATTTCGTCTGCGATGGCAAAGACCTCATCCATTTTGTGGGTAATGTAAATGATCGATACCCCGCGGTTCTTAAGATCATTGACAATGCGGAAAAGATGTTCGACCTCTTTTTCGGTTATCGCCGAGGTCGGCTCGTCCATAACGATCAATTCCGCCTTGTAGGAGATGGCCTTGGCAATCTCCACCATCTGGCGGCTGGCCACGCTCAGATCGATCATTTTTTGGTCGGGATCGAGTTCAATGTCGAGGCTTTTCAACAATTCGCCGGTGTCGGACGTCATTTTTTCATGATCGATCAGCCTGAAGGCTTTAACCGGCTCACGCCCGAGCCATATGTTCTCTGCAATGGACATATGCAAAACCGGGTTGAGCTCCTGATGGATCATGGAAATGCCCAGCTTCAGCGCCGTGCGCGGGTTGGGCATTTCCACCGGTTCTCCTTTGAATTGAATTGTGCCGCCGTCCGGTTTGTAAATCCCCATGAGGATTTTCATCAGGGTTGATTTGCCGGCCCCGTTTTCCCCCATGAACGCGTGTACCGTACCGGGTCGGACATTCAGTTGAACTCGGTCTAAGGCCAAAACGCCGGGAAATGTTTTCAGGATGTCTTCCATTTCCAGTATGTACGGCATATGTCCCTCTTAAAGTAGTTGATTCACCCGTTATTGAGTTGGCCTGATTGATAATCGGTCAACTCAGGTATTGTTCAACTTGTGCGCCTGTTGGATGGAGAGAAATAAATACTATTTCTCTCCAAGTACAGATTTGCAGGCAAGATCATTTCAGCCCCAGGCGCTTACGGTACTCTTGATAATTGCTTTGGGTAACCGGCTCGAAAGGCACCGAGACAATCTGTGGGACCGATTCCCCCTTGATCATTTTACAGGCGGCGTCCACGGCTTTTTCACCCTGCCCCCTGGCATTTTGAAAAACCGTGACCGTCAGATCATTTCTCTGCATGGCATCAAGGGCATCCGGCGTTGCGTCAACACCACCGACAAAGATATCCTTATTCGGCGTCAGGCCGGAATTTTTCATGGCCAGGATGACTCCCAGGGCCATTTCGTCATTGTTTGCGGCAACCGCGTTAATTTTGAGACCGGCTAAAAGCCAGTTGCTCATCAGATCCAGCGCCCGATCCCGTTGAAACAGGGCGGTCTGCTCATCGATGATTTTAATATCCGGATACTGCTTCAGAATCTCCTTGACCCCCTGGGTGCGGCCGCGGGTGCCGCTGTGGGCAAGTTCGCCCAGCATGATGACCACATTGCCTTTGCCGCCCATCTTGGCAGCCAGGACCTTGGCTTGTTCCCGGCCGGCCACAACTTCGTCCGAGCCCACAAAGACCACCCCCTCAGGCAGTTTTTCATCGGGCTTGCGATTAACGTAGACCAAAGGAATACCGGCCTTGACGCATTTTTTCGTAATCGTGGCCGTGGCTTCCGTGTCGGCCGGATTTACGACAATGGCGTCATAACCCTGGGCGATAAAATTTTCGACCTGTGCGAGCTGCATGCCGACATCGTTTTTTGCATCATCGCTGAACACCTTCAGGTCGTCCTTCTGGTCTGCATAATCTTCCATGGCCTCCCTGAGGTAAGTGAGGAAATTGTCTGCGAACAGTGCCATTGATATGCCGATGCGGTAAGTCTTTGCGGATGCAGCACCCGGAACCAGGAATACAACAACAAGTAGAATCAAAAATGCCTTTTTCATAACAGCCTCCCTTTGGTTTCGTTTCACATTGCTCATGGAAAGAGATAGTGCATACTACGTGTCAAAGCCTCTGCCAGTTCATTTTCAGTTAACGCCTGAATCTCCTTGGAAAAACATTCATATGAGACGGGTCCGTTGCAGCCTTGTTCTCTGAGTTGGCGGACCTGCTGCCGGTTGCCCATGATATCATCCTTTGTGACCAGCTTGCGATGATCATCGGTGAGCCGGCTCCTGGGCAGATCTTCTTCCACGCCGGAGACATGAACAATGGCTGTGTGTTCAGGAAACAGATTCTTTTCACCGCTTAAATAATGGTGGAAGGTATCGTGGACCAGTTGATACACTTGTGAATAACCGCAGCCCGCTATGGCATTTATGGCGTCTTGCTTGAATCGAAGCGATGATCTCTCAAATCCCAGGGGCTCCACAAATCCGCATATGTTCGATTCTTGAAATAGTTTGCCATAGGTATTCAGCGCAGCAACGGTATCCGATAGAGACTGCTCACGACTTCGAGAATCGTTTTCTGAACACACCGGGCACAACACGATGCCTGAACATCCGCACAAAGCTGCCGTGGTGATCAATGTCTCCAGCTCAGCCACCTTGCGGTCCAGTTGGTCGTTCCGGTTGAATTCCTGCAAGGCATTGATAGAAATAATTTTGATATTATGCGATTCCAACCGTTCTATCACTTCAGGGTCCGGTAAATAGTCCTTAATCGGGCGATCGGATAAATCGTTCCGGATTTCAATGGCGGAAATTCCGATTTTTTTGGCAAACAGGGCGCAGGCTTCTATATCAAGGGATGGACAAGTGATATGATTTAATGCAAGCTGGTCAAGCACAGGCGATCTCCTTTTGCCGTTTCTTGTCTGAGTGGTCTATGCTAAAAAATATCTGTGCCGATAAAAATGGCCGCCCCTTGAATCATATTAAAACAGCAGCACCGTGTTGACGCATATCGTGCTGTAAACCTGGATCGCCGCACCGGGCAGGACCGCTTACCGATCCACTCGTGCGCCGCCCCCATCCATGATTTTTTCAACTTCAGCCAACCTGGCCATGGTGGTATCCCCTGGCGTGGTCATGGCCAGGGCGCCATGCGCCGCACCGTATTCAACGGCCTTTTGTGGTTCCTGACCGGTTATGAAACCGTAAATCAAACCGGACGCAAAGCTGTCGCCGCCGCCCACGCGATCGAATATCTCCATATTTTCACGCATTACCGCTTGGTAGAATTGCCCGTCAGCCCAGCAAATGGCTCCCCAGTCGTTGATTCCGGCGGTTTTTACCGATCTCAGCGTCGTGCCGGTGACCTTGAAGTTGGGGAACTCTTTAACGGCGATTTGAATCATTTTCTTGAAATTTTCCACCGGCAAAGCGGATAAATTTTCATCCACCCCTTCGACTTCAAACCCCAGGCAGGCGGTGAAGTCTTCTTCATTGCCAATCATGACATCCACATATTCGGCAAGCTGGCGGTTGACCGCCTGCGCTTTTTGTTTGCCGCCAATGCTCTTCCATAAAGAGGGACGGTAATTCAAATCATATGATATGATGGTTCCATATTTTTTTGCACAGGCCATGGCTTCCATGACAACTTGCCGGCTGGTTTCCGAGAGTGCCGCAAAAATACCGCCGGTATGGAACCAGCGCACCCCCAGGCTGCCGAAAATATATTCCCAGTCAATATCGCCTTTTTCAAGTTGCGATACGGCGGTGTTGCCCCTGTCCGAGACCCCCACGGCCCCGCGAATGCCAAAACCGCGTTCGGTAAAATTCAACCCGTTGCGCACGGTGCGGCCGATACCGTCATACGGCACCCACCTGATATGTGAAACATCCACGCCGCCCTGTAGAATCAAATCTTCCACCAGGCGCCCGACACCATTATCCGTCAATGCCGTGACAATGGCTGTGCGCAAACCAAAACAGCGACGCAGGCCACGGGCCACATTATATTCGCCCCCACCTTCCCATGCCTGAAACTGCCTGGCCGTATGCGTGCGGCCCTCTCCGGGATCCAATCGCAGCATCACCTCACCCAACGATAAGGCATCGTAACGGCAGGCTTCTTTGGGTTTAACGTTCAAAAGCGCCATTTCGTTCTCCTTAAGACATATTATAGTTGTTTTACAATCGCCACTGCTTCCCGGGTCAGCCGGGTAATATTCTCAAACGCCTTGTCGGCGATAAAGCTGGATTTAACAATCCAACTGCCGCCGCAGGCGATCACTTGCGGATGCTCAAGATATGACAACACATTGTTTACGTTCAGACCTCCGGTGGGTATAAACCTGGCCCTGGTGTATGGCGCGCTTAATGCCTTGAGCATTTTCAGTCCGCCTGTGGCTTCAGCAGGAAAAAACTTCAAAATTTCAATCCCCATATCCAGTGCGTGCTCGATATCCGTGGGAGTACAAACGCCCGGCGATACGGGAATATTGTTTTGCAGACAGTAGTTCACCACCTTGGGATTCAAACCCGGTGCCACAATGAATTGGGCGCCGGCATCCACCGCCTGTTTGACCTGATCGATCTGCAGGACAGTGCCGGCACCGACAATCATATCCCCCCGGCGGGCCATGTTGCCAATTGCATCCGGCGCAGCGTCCGTGCGAAACGTAATCTCGGCACAGGGCAGACCGCCGTCGATTAAAGCGTCCGCCAATGCATTGGCGTCGTTGGCATCATGGATAGCCACAACCGGAATAATTTTCATGGATAAAGCTTTGTTAAATGCGTTCTGCATCTTTACTTCCTTCCAAAATGAACGGCTCAGGGCTCGCGTTACATAAAAAATATGGCAGAATTGCCCTCATACTTGTTGTTTTTGCAGCATTGAGGGTGGACATACACATGATATATATCCGTGGCTTTTGCGAATTGTTCCGATTTCCACTCCCATTAATATAGTGACAAATATTAAGTGTCAAGTAATAAATTAAGTACAATTTAATTTAAAAGCACGCTCAAACTTTTTTGCTTTATAAAATATACGAGGACGAAAACCGGAATTTCACCCCCGGATCCTCGCTCCAACCAAATACCGGCGCGTCTTCGATCTGCACGCCCAAAGGTCACCGGCGCGGACTGGAGCATCCGCGCCGGTGACCAGTCAATCCGCACATCGGAACATATGCGCTTTATTGATCAATGGGCGTGAGTTCCCGCAAAAGATCCTTCTTGACCTGCGGGGTACAGCCCAACATCGTCCCGTTCATCAAATCGAGCGGACGCCCCACGGTGTCGCAGACGACCCCACCCGCTTCCTCCACCAGCACCACACCGGCGGCGATATCCCACGGGGCCACGCTTTGTTCCCAATAGGCGTCGTAACGGCCACAAGCGACATAGGCCAAATCGATGGTCCCCGACCCCCAGCGGCGGACACCGAACACCTTGGGCATCAGCCGCTCCATCTCCTTGAGGAACTGCGGCAAGCGAGGTTTGCCGGCAAAGGGAAGGCCGACTCCCAGCATGGCGCGATCCAACCCCTGACGCGACGAAACGCGAATGGGAACATCGTTCAAAAAAGCGCCTTTGCCCTTTTCAGCCCGGAAAAATTCACCGAGCATCGGTGCATAGGTCACCCCCGCCAGGACGTCATTCCCCCGAACAAGGGCGATGCTGACGGCGAAGGCCGGAACGCCGCACATAAAATTACCCGTCCCGTCGAGCGGATCGACGATCCAGGTGCAATCGCTGTTGCCCCGGGTCAGACCGCTCTCTTCCCCAAGAAAACCGTAGTCGGCAAAAGCCGCCGACAGGCATCTTCTCACCGTGGCTTCCGAGCGAAAATCGGCGGAGCTGACCGGATCGGCGGTCCCGTTCTTTTCACTGACCTGCAGGGTGCCCAGACTTGCGAAATCTTCCTGCAACCCCGCTCCGGCCTCCCGGGCGGCCTCAACCATGGCTTGCATCTGCGAAGAAACATTGTTCATTTTTAATCCCTCAACTTGGTTTTCCACAGACTGGCGGCCAGAATCATCGAAAGAACCGAGCAGCCGATCCATAGGGTAATCGCATTGGTGAAATCGTAGTGCCGGACCCCATCGACCATTGTCATGCCGCCCTGGACAAGGAGACCGCTGAAGTATTCTTGCAGGGCGGCGCCAACGTAACTGAACACGCCGACCAAGCCCATGGCCGCGCCGGCAACCCGCTTGGGGCAGATATCGGTGCCAAAAAGCCCACCGATGGAGGTCACCAAACCGGTCATGCCCAGGCCGAACATAACCATTGCGGCGACAAGCACCGGCATGCTGCCGGGACCGTAGAAGAACAGGCCCAGACCGATCAATTCAATCACCGCAAAGAGAAAATTGACAGGGGGGCGGCGCGATGCAAAGCACCTGTCGGAGATGAATCCGAAGGCAATGGCGCCGACGATCCCGGCAATTGTGTTGATCATCAACAGCATCCCCGCCGAAGTCAGCGAAAAGCCGCGGATTTCCTGAAGGTACAGCACGCCCCAACTGTTGATGGCGTAACGCGTGACATAAATCATGGCCGAGGAGAGCGCCAACACCCAAATCGCCGGAATTTTGAGAATGGAGAGTTGAAGTTGCAAAACGCCGGCCGCCGACGCCTTGGTTTTTTCGCCTTCAAGGGATTCGCTGCGCCATTCGTTGACCGGCGGAAGCCCGAGGGTTTCAGGCCGATCCTGCATCACAAAATAGCAACAGATACCGACCCCGATGATCGCAAAACCGGGTCCCCAAAAGCCGAAGCGCCAGCCGAAAGCGGAAACCAAACCGCTGACCACCAGAAACGTCAGCCCTTCACCAATGGAGTGCGCGGTGCTCCAAATGCCGTAGTAACGTCCACGCTCGCGGACCGAAAACCACTGGGTCAACGAAACCACTCCGGCCGGGGCGCCGAAACTCTGGAACCAGCCGTTCAGTCCCCAAAGCGCAAAGGCGGCCCAAACCGCCGTGTTGGCACCCATGAAGACATTGCAAAGGGCCGAAATGATAACCGCAAATGTGAAGAACCGTTTCATATTGGCGTGATCGGCCAGAAACCCGTTCGTCAGTTTGCCGAAGGCATAGGCGTAAAACAGCGCCGAGCCGATCACCCCCAGCTCGACGGGGGTGAAGATGCCCCCGTCGATAAGCGGCTTCTTTACAATTCCCAGCGTCAAACGGCACGTATAGGACAATCCATATCCCAGGGTGATCGCCAGCATGATACGCATTCGATTGCGGCGGTACAAATCAGCGATAATCCCGGGGTCCGCGATCCTTGGTGCATCTGGACCGGAAGTGAAAAATTTAAAAATTATATTCATGGTACATCTCCTCCTTTTATTGTGAACATCAATCTATTTG
>JBFFHG010000013.1:0-12753 GCA_041557055.1 Desulfosarcinaceae bacterium | reverse complement strand
CTTTAACACCTTTCGGACAAAGCCCCGACTCGATGATGGTAGGGGTCGTACTCAAGAAACTCAAGGTTGATAGCCGCATGGAGAAGTTTTTGAAGGCGGATGATCTGAAAGATGAGAAGGTCGTGATCGCCGTTGTCGGCGGCAGTTCAAAAGGATTGGGTGCTGCCGGAATCGAGAAAGATACTGAAATCAAACGGGTAAAAGACCTCGTCAAGGCGGCGAAGGCTAAAGGCATGAAAATCCTTGTGATGCACATTGGCGGCCAGGGACGCCGCGGAAAACTTTCCGATATGTTTATCGCGGACTCAGTGCCTTTGGCTGACAAATTGATTGTGGTTAAGGGCGGCGACCATGACGGTTTGTTCAGCAAACTTCTGAAAGGCAAAGATGTGGAAATGCTTTCCGCGGATTCAGTCCGGGGAACAGCCCAACCATTGAAAACAGTACTGACCCAATGGGGCGTTATCAACTAACCCGACCGCAAATGGAGCACTAAAAAAGGAGACTCTTATGAGGCGCAGTTATTTATGGTTTATAGCAGCACTATATCTGCTGTCAGTGACCCCCATGGCCTATGCTGTTACCGTTGCACCGACCCTTCAGTCAAAGAAGGGAATGGTGACGGCGGCGCATCCTTTGGCGGCCCGGGCGGGCGCCGAAATTCTGGAAAAAGGCGGCAATGCCGTTGATGCGGCAATCGCCGTCAGTTTTGCCCTGGGCGTTGTCGAACCTTATGCTTCGGGGCTGGGCGGCGAAGGCTATTTATTGATGGACATGGTTGGTAAGGATATGGTCGCCATTGATTTCCGCAGTACGGCTCCGGCCAAGACCACTTATGAAGCCCTTAAAAAAGCGGGAATGACCATCAAACAAGCAAAACAGACGACCAAAGCCTACTGTGTCGCCGGCACGCCTGCGGGTGCGGCCAAAGCCCATGAACTGGGGGCGACCCTTCCGTTGGATGTGCTGCTTGCCCCTGCTATCCGGTTGGCTGAAGAGGGATTCAAGGTTAACAGAACGTTTGCAACCTTGCTGGCCGACAACTATGACAAGATCCTGCAAAATTCACCCCAGTTTCTGAATGATGGGTTTGCTTGGGAGGAGGGAGAGATTTTCAAGAACCTGCCTTTGGCCAAGACCTTAAGAACCATAGCAAAAAAAGGAATCATAAAGGCGTATTACAAAGGCGAACTGGCGGACAGTTTTGACGCCTATATGCGCAAAACAGGCGGTTGGGCGCGAAAATCCGATCTGAAAAAATACAAAACCATTGTCCAAAAGCCGATTCATGGCAGCTATAAGGGTTACGATGTGTATACCGCGGGAAATCCGGTGGGAGGGCCGCGTTTGCTGAACTCGTTGAATATGCTGGCCCATTTTGATTTTGGGACCATGGGGGCGGACGATCCCATGGCATTGCACATTATGCAGGAGATTTTTGTGATGGGCGGCACGGATCAGCGCCGCTGGGTGGGGGATCCCGCTTTTTCGAAAGATCTTCCGCAAAACGGATTGATCAGCAAGGATTATGCCCGCAGCCGGTTGATGATGCTTGATTTGAGCAAAGCTTCCGATCCAAAGACGTGGGGCTCCCAACGCACCGGCGATCCGTGTCCATACGATAAGGGGCAATCTTATGAAGATGTGCTTCTGGGGCAAAAAATCGCCGGTCTGCAGACCGACACTGCAAAAATCGGCAAGCTTCAGGATGAAGGTCCATCCACCACCCATTTTGCCGTTGTGGACGCCAAGGGCAATGCGGTTTCCTGGACCCAGACAATTTCAGCCTTTTTTGGAACGACCTGCATGGTTGACGGATATTTTCTCAACAATGAACTGGGCAACTTCAAAGGAGACCCCATGGAAGATGATTACCAGCGGATCAATTTGGAGCCCGGAAAACGGCCCCGAACCAATATCGCGCCGGTGATCGTCAAAAAAGACGGCAAGGTTCACTGGGTGCTCGGGTCACCCGGCGGCAGCCGCATTATTTCAACAGTAGCTCAGATCATGGTTCATATGATCGACCAGGGCATGACCTTGGAAGAGGCTGTCAAAGCCCCCAAGATGATAGGCTATGACGGTTATAAGGAACTGCGGTTGGAGGATCGGTTTTCACCCAAAACAATTGAGGTGTTGGAAAAAGTATTCGGGCACAAGGTTAAAGCATACGCTTATCCGGATCTTTTTTTCGGAGGACCAAACGTGATTCAGGTGGATGTGGACGGAACGCTGACCGGTGTCGGATCAATCCGACGTCTCGGTGGTTCGGCCGCACCGCAAAAATAAGAGAAGCATGAAAGATCCAGTTCAGTTGGAATTTACCTGTATGGAAGGAGAAGTGGAATGAAAAAATGCTTTAGCTTATGGGTAGTGGCCGTCTGTTGTGTCATGGGGGTGTCTGCAACCAGTGCCGTGGCGAAAATCAAATTAAATGATCAACTGTCGGTGAGCGGGCAGATGAGGCTCCGCCACTGGAGCAAAGAAAACACCACGTTTGATGATTCTCAAGAAAGCGGTGATCGCAATTATTGGGATCAAAGATATCGGCTCAAAGTTGATTTCAAAGTTGAGGAAGGCATTTCCGCCCATCTGCGCTTTGATTTCGACGATGCGATATGGGGCGCTGAGACTTACAACAGCAGCCGCTGGAATCGCAGCACCGACCCGGCCGCCGGGAAAACGGCAAACCATGACGATACAATTGAGGTCAATCGGGCCTATCTGGTGATCGAGCAGCCTGGATTCAAGATCGTCGGGGGGCTGGCTTACTGGAAGCTTGGTGAGAAGTTATCCTATGAAAATTCAGGAACGGGCGTGGCGGTGGAGTCCACCGATTTTCCGGTCAATCTGCGTATCGGTTACACGCTCGAAGACGAGGGCGGATCAACGGCTGATCATGGTGATTATGGCGATCAGAGCAATTTTTTCATTGAAGCCACCCGCAAACAGAGCGGGCATCTGTTGAAGGCTTTTTATGCGCAGGCAATGGATGAAGAGACCCACAACGAACCCTGGGTTATCGGGGCATCGGGCCACGGCAAACAGGGGATTTTCGAATATCGCGGTGAAGTTGATTTTCTCGGTGGTGAATACGCCGACAACTATGATTTCACCGGCCTGCAAATCTGGCTGAACGGAACTGCCCAACTGACGGAAAAATTGAGACTGGGCGCCGATCTTCTTTACGCTCAAGGCAGCGACGATCCGTCAACTGAAAGGCAGATCAGCGCCATTATGGATGCCCGTTCCGATGACTGGGGATTTCAAGTGCGGGGCCCCTTCCATATGGCCAATCTGCCCCTCGGCGGCGGGGGTGAAATGGATCCCGCGGAACAGTCGACCGGTTCGGTGGGCGGCGGCATTGATCTCCAGTACAAATTGCTTGAAAAACTGACCGCATACGCACAAGTGGTGTATCTCTCTGCGGAAACCAACGCCCATCCTTCCCAGACGTTCCAAAGCGTCACCATTGCAAATATTGCGGCCAAATACAATTTTACAAAAAAATCCGAATTCGCCCTTGGGTACAGTTATGCGACCATGGAACATGACGGGGCGGTAGATGATGATCCGGCAACGACCCTTGTGGGCATGCTCAGGGTTAAGTTCTAACGCCTGAAAACAGTTTCAACAGGTCATTAAATCCACCGGCGTAACCGGCGGAAAAAAACACTGGGCATGGACGGTGCCCTGCCCGGCACTGTCCATGCCTTACCCGATAGAAGGTTTGCCGCCATAAGAGGAAAGAGATCGATGGGGGGGATATATTTCAGGTTGTCTGTGCTTATTGCAGTGATTTCGGCCGCACTGGCGATCTCAACGGCAGCGTGGTGCAAGTCTGTCGCGCTGGACATCCGGCCGGGGCCGGGGGTCACCGGACAAAAAATGCTGTCGGATTATTTTGCGCCTCTCAAAGCAACCAACCTGGATACGCCGGTCTTTATCATGGATAGCGCAAAGCCGGGGGCGATTGCTTTGGTTGTGGGCGGTACCCATGCCAATGAATTGGCCGGCCAGGTGGCCGCTTTGGTAATGGTTGAAAATATTGAGATCACGGCGGGCAAACTGATTGTCGTCCCCTATGCAAATCGGAGCGCTCTTTCAGTCAGGGATACCCGCAACCGGATTGACGGCCGGCATTTGATAAAAAGCCGCTCAGGCAAGCGGTTTTTGCCTTATGGAGATCGCCGGACCGATCGAAAGGACCAGGGGCTCGCCGATTCCGGAAGTTATACAACCCCATCGGGCGCCGTTCTTAAAAATGGTAAGGAGGCCCGTAATTTGAACCGGACTTATCCTGGAAAATCTGATGGTACGGCAACCGAGCAACTGGCATATGCCGTTTTGACCATGATCAAAGAAGAAGATGTGGACATCTGCCTTGATTTTCACGAAGCCCGAACGCCTGAAAACAGGTCGTTTGATACCGAGTACGCAACGAACCAACTGGCCTACTCCCTGGTTTCTCATACCCGGGGTATGGAGATCGCGGCGTTCGCGCTGCTTGCCATGGAAGAGGACACCAACATCAGCATGAAGCTTGAGGAATCGAACGCCGCATTCAGCGGATTAAGTCATCTGGAGATCGGCAATGCCACCAAATGCCTCTCCTTTCTCAGTGAGAGCCCCAATCCGGGGCAGGATAAATGGCGAATAGGGCCCGACGTTGTCAAAGATAAAAAATATCCGCTGGTGCATCGCGTGGGGATACATCTGCGGTTATTCAAACATATAGCTGACGCGTTTGCGGACATTTCCGAAAAGCCCTTTACGATAAAGGGGCTGCCGCAATACCGGGATTTGATGCAGGGGGATATCGGACAATTTTTAAATTGATTCCGGTTGGGTATGGAATGTTTCGAGGGAGTTCTGTGCGGCCGCCGGAAAAGTTCTGAAACGGTAATACAATGCGGTTCGGCCAATCAAAAATGCAGGTTGCAAAGCCCTTTGGTTGAGGCGCCTGCCGCAACTTATTAAAGAACGATGAGGATAACCAAAACAATGGAATGGTTCTGGCCGGAAGGTGTTTACACAATTGTTATGGTGGGTGTTTTTGCAATTGCGTCATTTGTATTCAAACAACCCATCGCAGTGGCTTTGGCAATAGCCGCCATGGTGGGCGCGCTGGTTTCAGGCAACGGTGTGCCCATTGATCATCTGGTCGAAGGCTCTTTCGGCTACCTGGATACGATCCTGACGATTGTCTGCGCCATGATTTTCATGAAAACCGTGCAGCATATCGGACTGATGGAAGCGGTTGCCGCATGGGTGATTCGGAAATTCCGCAACCGGCCGATGCTGCTGACAATCAGCATCACCGTTTTCATCATGTTTCCCGGAATGATTACAGGTTCCTCCTCTGCTGCGGTATTGACGGCCGGTGCGATCGTGGCCCCGGTACTTCTGAAACTTCGCGTGCCGGCGGTAAAAACAGCGGGCGCCATTGCCATGGCGGCCATATACGGCATGGCGGCGCCTCCGGTCAATATCCCGGCCATGATTATTTGCGGCGGTATTGATATGCCCTATGTCGGTTTTGGTTTGCCCCTGCTGATATGCACGCTGCCGCTGGCGTTTTTCTCCGGCATCCTGCTGATTTTTCCTTCATTGAAGCGGTCGGCCGCAACCGGTTCGGAGAACAGTTCCGAATTGGAAGACGAACTGGGCCGGATGGCCCGCGTGCCTTTGACGCCCCGTTTGATGCTGCCGTTTTTCACGATCATTGTTCTGCTTGGCGGGGAACGCATTTTCCCCTCTTTTGGTCCTTCGCTCGGCATGCCGCTGGCTTTTCTTATCGCTTCGGCCAGCGGCCTGCTGGCCGGCCGGCAATGGCAGCCGATTAAGGCGGCAACAGAGGCGGTCCGGGCGGCATTGCCCGTGTCCGGTATTCTGGTGGGCGTCGGGATGTTCATACAGATCATGACGCTGAGCGGTGTAAGGGGGTTCTTTGTCGTTTCCGCGCTGGCGTTGCCCACCTGGCTGCTTTTTGTGGGCATCGCCACATCCATGCCGGTTTTCGGCGCGGTTTCCGCATACGGCTCGGCAACCGTGCTGGGTGTGCCGTTTCTGCTGGCACTGCTCGGGCACAATGAAATCATCGTGGGTGCGGCCCTCAGTCTGATAGCCGGTTTGGGGGACCTGATGCCGCCTACGGCCCTGGCGGGAATATTCGCCGCCCAGGTGGTGGGCGTTAAAGGCTACGCCAAGGTTCTCAAAGCATGTTTCGTACCGGCGATCGTGACAGCCGTCTGGGGGATCGCGGTTATTCTCGGGGCTAATTATTTTTGATACAGCCCGTATGGTTGAGGAGGGGTGAATGGTAATTTCTTGGATCTATTGGGCAATCGTTGTTTTGGTCATAATGTTGACCATACGCTGTCTGTATAAGGAAACGTCACTGAGAGAGCAGTTGGTTGCCGCCATGGTGCTCGTCCCGCTGGTTCTCAGGGTTTTTTTTATAAAATAAGGGGCTTAGATGTTTCAAAATAAAAATATGGGTTCGATCTATACGGCCACGGTAATGTTGATTGTAACATCGATTTTAGCATTTATCAGTGCCAAAAGTTACCTGACAATCCGCTATCCCGATCCGCGTGTGGACCGGGTGGTTCCCATCAGCGGATTTGCCAAAACAAGGCTAAGCAATTACTTTGACGGGATCAAGGGAACCCCTGCGGATACGGATGTTTACATCCAGGAAGGTGCCGATCCCGGAGGTACGGTTCTGCTTCTCGGCGGCACGCATGCCAATGAACCCGCGGCAACGGTATCTGCCGTGCTTGTACTGGAAAATGCCGTTGTCAACCGCGGCAGACTCATTGTCGTGCCGTATGCCAATATGATGGGACGTTCGCACACCTACCCGCAGGACGGCCATCCCCAGTTTTTTCACATCAAAAGGCCTGATGGGCAAAGCCGCAAATTCCGCTTCGGCGCCAGGATAACCAACCCGGTGCATGAATGGCCGAATCCCGACATCTACATCCATCCGGACTCGGGCCAGACCATGGCCGGAAACGAAAGGAGCAACCTGAACCGGGCCCATCCGGGTCTTGCGGACGGCAGTATTACCGAACGTCTCGCGCATGCATTCCTGCAACTGATAAAGAAAGAGCAGGTCGATCTGGCCATCGACCTGCATGAGGCCTCTCCCGAATATCCGGTGGTCAATGCAATGGTGGCCCATGAACGGGCAATGGAATTGGCCGCTATCGTGGCCATGGAGCTTGAAACCCAGGGGATCCTGATGCGCCTGGAGCCGTCGCCGGCCAAGCTGCATGGATTGAGTCATCGTGAGTGGGGCGATCACAGTGATGCGCTTGCGATTATCATGGAAACAGCCAATCCCAGCATGGGGCGCTTCCGCGGCAGGACGGATGAGGACCTTGTTCTCTCCGGCAAGGACAAACCCTACCGCAAAGCATACGCCCTGGGGCAGCTCTACATTCCCTATGAAGATGGCGCTGAGCCGATTTCGGAACGGGTGGCCCGGCACGTGACCTCCGTAAAAGAACTGGCCGCCAACCTGGAGTTTGTCAGGGAAGGCAGGGGGCTGGAACTGGACGGCCTTCCAACCTACAAAGAGATCCGTGATTTGGGTGTCGGGGCATTTTTAGCGGAGTAGCGGACCGCGGAAAAGGCGTTTTGTCCTCAAAGTTCAATTCCATGGTGGTGTTAATGAGATGAACAGCGCCCGTCCTTATGCTGCAAAAAGAGTGCTGGTTACCGGCAGCCGCGGCAAGAGCAGCATCGTGCGGTTGGTGCATGCGGCACTGTGCGGCTCAGGTCACAACGCCTTTGCCCGGATTACCGGCGTTATCCCGCGCGAACTGGGACCGGACTCCAGCAGGACAATATTGCGATCTTCGGGTGCGCACGTTGAGGAGATGCGCTGGTGGCTCAAGCGCCTGCCCCTCTCCGCCCAAGGCGTCGTTTTGGAAAACAGCGCGATCACCCCTGAACTGCAGGGGTTGGCCGGCCGCTGGTTGCGGCCGCAGGTGACGGTGCTGACCAATGTTTTTGCGGATCATCAGGAGATTTGGGGGCCCACCGGGGCCTGTGCCAAAGAGGTTTTATTGTCCGGAATTCCCAATGGCTGCAAAGTGGCCATCCCCTTTAACCTCAAGGGCGATGGTCTATTACGCGATGTGCTGGATTCCCGGAAATGCCCGATTGTTGTTGCCGACGCGTTGCCCGGGGATGCCGGCTATCAGGCCTCCAACATGGCCCTGGCGCAGGCCGTCGTCAGATCTTTGGGCCTGGATAAACATTCGGCCACCCGTGCCATGCGCAGTCTGAAACCGGATCAATATGATTTTCAAGTGGCCCACAGCAAGGGCGCCGAGGTGGCAATGGCCTTTACCGCCAACGATATCAAAAGCACCAGGGCGCTGTTCGGGACATTGGGTTGGAAAGAAGAAGAGACCCGCATTGTTTATAACCATCGGTCCGACCGCTCCGCACGTCTGAAGAGCTTTGCTGCGTGGATGGGTGACCCGAAGTGGCGTGATGTGCTGATCATCGGTGACAAGCCGGGAATACGGATGGGATCGGTTCCATATCTCAAGATTAAAAGCGCCGTCTCCCTGTTGCGGATTATTGATCCCGGAGACCGGGTTTTTGGCTGTGGCAACGTCGCCGGGCTGCCGTTGGAACTCGCAACCCTTTTGGGCCGGTAAGCCGGGATGATCCGCTGCCTTGCGGGCGGCATTGGCCGGGGAGAATTATTTACTACGTGAAAGCATAGAAAGGGAACGCTGGCCATGAAACGACATTGGATTTCATTCATTGCGGTTATCTGCATATCGATCTCCTTGCCGGTTAATATTCATCCGGTGTCTGCCGCTGCAGGCAAGGAGCCCCAACGCGACGCCAAGGCCATGCATGGCATGGTGGCCGCCGCACATCCGCTGGCCTCACAGGTGGGGGTTGACATTTTAAAAGCCGGCGGAAATGCGGTGGATGCGGCGGTTGCGGTGGGTTTCTCTTTGGGCGTGGTCGAACCGCATGCCAGCGGTCTTGGCGGCGGCGGGTTTATGCTGATCCGGCTTGCCAAAACCGGGGAAGCACTGTTCATCGATTTTCGGGAGAAGGCGCCGGGGGCGGCCACAGCGAATTTATTTGGATTGGATGAAAAGGGCAGGCCCGAATATGACAGCAGAGGTTTTAATCCGGCGGTCAGCGGCGGCAAGTCGGTGGCGGTTCCCGGCGAGGTGGCCGGTTTGCTGACCGCTTTGGAAAAATATGGCACCATGAACCGCGGGCAGGTGATGCAGCCTGCGATACGTCAGGCGGAAAAGGGAATCCCGGTTTCAGGGGTTCTTGCCGAACTCATCGCGAAACACTACGATGTCATTGCCGCATTTCCGGCATCTGCAAACCTGTTTTTTTCGGACGGGTTTGCCAGGGAAACCGGAGAAACCATTGTTAACCCGGACATGGCAAAAACATTGCGCCTGATTGAAGAAAAAGGCCGGGCCGGGTTTTACCAGGGAGAAATCGCACAACGTATCGTGGATGCCGTGCTGTCTGACGGTGGTATTCTCACCCTGAATGATCTGGCGGCGTACGAAGTGCGTTTTCGCGCCCCTGTAACCGGCAACTACCGCGGGTATGACATCATCTCCGCGCCCCCGCCCAGTTCCGGTGGGACGCATGTGGTTGAATTGCTGAACATTATGGAAAATTTCAATGTCAGGAAAATGGGGCACAACACAGCGAAATACATTCATGCATGGTCCGAGGCCATGGGGTTGATATATGCGGACCGGGCCATTCACATGGGCGATTCCGATTTTGTCAACGTCCCGTTGAAGGGGCTGACATCAAAGGCATATGCGCGGGAACGGTTTGCCCGCATCAACATGGACAAGGTCGCAGAAAAGCGGAAGGCCGGAGATCCCTGGCCCAACGAAAGCGGCAGTACGACCCATTTCTCCGTGGTGGATGCCGCAGGCAACATGGTTGCCTGCACCAAAACCATCAACCATTTTTTCGGTTCCGGGATCACCGTTCCCGGTGCAGGAATTTTGTTGAACGATCAGATGGATGATTTTGATAAAAGGCCAAACCAGGTAAATTCCATTGAAGCCCGCAAGAAACCGTTGAGCAGTATGAGTCCGACCCTGCTGCTTAAAGAAGGAACGCCTTTTGCCGCCATCGGGACCCCGGGCGGCAAGCGCATCATTACCACCGTCGCTTTGTTGATCAGTAACATGGTGGATTTCGGTATGGATATCCAATCGGCAATTGAGGCCCCGCGTATCTACAACGATGACGGGGGTAAATTGAAAATCGAATCCCGTATCGCCGCCAAAGTGCAATCCGCTTTAGTAAAAAAAGGGCATGAAATCGAGGTAAGGAAAGATTTCGATCTTTTCTTCGGCGGCGCCCAGGGCGTTGTCATCCATCCGGGCAGCGGCGAACTTCATGGCGGCGCTGATCCGCGCAGGGACGGCCGGGCGCTGGGGCTCTGAAGTCATTCCCTGCGCCCACACCGCAAACCGTATATCTCTCACAGTTGGGCTTCGGCCGTTGACGTTGCCCCTGCCAAACGGCCACTGGAGCAGTTATGCTGTATGATCATGAAACATTTTGTCTGGCTGCCGGTATGCTGCTGGGCATGCTCTATTACCACAAAACCGGTTGGGCCTGCGGGGGGATTATCACACCGGGATTGATTGCCATGCATATTGGCGATCCGGGACGACTGGCCGTTTCGTTCGCGGCAGGGATGGCCGCATGGCTGTTGCTGGAAGGGTTGGTCCGTCTGTTTGCAATTTACGGACGGCAACGGCTGGTTGCCGCAATGTTGATTGCGCTGGCGTTGCGCTACCCGGTCGTATCCATATGCAACGGCACTTCCCTCTGGTTGAGTTGGATGGTGCCCGGATTGATCGCCGCAGATATGCAGCGGCAGGGGGTTTTACCGACCCTGAGCGCGGTGATTGCCACAGCGGTGGCCACTGCCGCAAGCATTCAGCTTTTGCGGAATTTTCTGTTTTGAGCCGTTCGTTGGGAGATAAACAGTCGTGCAGGTGTTGACTTTAATTTGCCGTTCGATCAACTCACAGCCGCGGTTCATTTTGATGGCCAAGATCAAGCTGCTTCTGCTGGCGGCGGTAATGGTTGCGGTGTGGCTCCTTGCCGCCCCGGCATCCCTGACCACGGAGGAGCAACGGCTTTGGGAAAGGGTCCGGGCCGCACAATTGCATTTGGCGCAATGGCGGCGGGCGTCCGGGGCTGACACCCCGGCGGCGCACGATCCCTGGCAAAGCGGTCTGATCGGCGTGCAATGGAGTGCGATCACCACCACCGCCGGTGATCTGGCTGCAAAGCGTACAGCCTGCAACCCCTCATGGGCGCTGCAATTCAACCGCTGGTTTGATGCGCTTGACCTGAAGAGGAGGGATCCCATCGCTATCTTTTCCTCAGGATCGTTTCCCGGTATGCTCCTCAGTGCGCTTTCAGCGGCTGAGAGCAAGGATCTGAAGGTCCTGCTGATCGTTTCCCTGGGGGCCTCCACCTGGGGCGCCAATCACCCGCAAGCCACATGGCCGGTGATGGCGGCTGAATTAGATCGCATGGGGTTTGTCCATAAGCGGGCTGATTTTTATACGTTAGGCGGCGGTGGGGAGATGGGCCGCGGCCTGCCTGCCGAAGGCGCCGCTTTGTTGCGCAAAGCCGCTGCCGGTGTCGAACTCATCGTGGCGGATGACCTTGAACGGATGGTTACACGCAAAACAGAACTGTTGTTACAGCATAAACCAAAAGCCTTCATCAATATCGGGGGCTCGCACGCAAATCTCGGCGAGGACCCTGGCGTATTGGGTTTGCCCAACGGCCTGGTGCCTTTTTCCGCCATCCGGTTTGCCGGCAGCGGGGTGATCGGCAATGCCATGCGAAACGGGGTTCCGGTCATTCACATATTGAACCTTAAAGGACTGTGCGTCAAATCAGGCCTGCCTTACGATAGTCCGCCGCGCAAAGCGCCTCCCGTAAAAGCCGGCATGTTGTGGTGCGGTATCGGCTTGCTGTTCTATCTGCTGTTTTTGTGGCGACATCGGCGCTGGCAATTTGATGGGGAAGAAAAAGCATAGCAAAAAGGGTGCACTTGAGGATCGGGTCCGGGTTGCGCTGGGCAGCTACGATAATTCCAAATCCCTGTATGTATCTTCTATGGCTTTAAAGCTGCTTTTAATAAAATCCTCCCAGTTTCTTGAAAGCATACCGATTATAAGGTTGATTAATGTCATTGCAGCCGCATAAGAATCAAACAGCGATGGGCTGATGGTCTTGATCTCAAAGTTGATATCGGCTATTCTGACAAGCGGGGAGATGCGCGAATCGGTAACCGTGACCAGCCTTGCGCCATTTCGTTTAAATAATTCGGAAAGCTTTTTATTTATTTTGAGATATTTTCTGAACTCAAAGAGTATCAGCACATCATGCTCTTTTGCGCCGGCCAAAGCCATTGCAATTTCATGATAGTTTGCTTCCAGCAATTTGACATTCGGCCTTACATGCTTTAGTTGCGCATAGAAGTAATAAGCAATCGAATAGGTCTTGCTATGATCGCTGCAAATTATCACGCTGTTTTTTCTGTCGGAGAGCATGCCAATCAACCGTTCGAGTTTTTCAGCTTTTAAATCATTGAATGTGCTTTCAATATTCGCAATATCATTTATTTCATAAGCCCCTATGATGCTTTCCTTGGCATCGGACTGTTGCTCTTTTTCATATTTAATCAGG
>JBFFHG010000012.1:0-12841 GCA_041557055.1 Desulfosarcinaceae bacterium | reverse complement strand
CTCCTTTTTGTTGTCAAAATTTCCTCTGTTTCTCATTGCCGTCTGAATCGCAAGTGAAAGAAAACAACAGACTTTCAATGCCGACCCGGGCGAAATCTGCAATTCGGATGTCGGCATACAGTTCGGCAGTCAGGCTTTTTCATAAATAATCTTTAACGGGTAAGGATTCGCCATGCATCTAAAAAACAGGTTCGATGTGGGAGAGTTTGCCGTGTTGGTGGAGCTGGTGCCACCCAAAGGGATTGATCTTTCAAAACTGGTTTCCGTTGCCGAAAAACTTCGGGGAAAGGTGGCCGCCGCGGTGGTTCCGGATATGACCGCAGCGGTCATGCGTATGAGCGCTTTGGGGGGGACCGTGATTTTGCAGAACAAGGGGCTGGATACGGTGATGCAGGTCTGCTGCCGCGACCGTAACCGCCTGGCCATTCAGGCCGATCTGCTGGCGGCTTACGGTTGCGGTATCACCAACCTTATGGTGGTCAAAGGCGAAGATATCACTTTTGGTGATCATCACCAGGCCAAGGCTGTGAACGACCTCACCCGCCAGGGCTTTTTGGAGACGGTGGGCAAGATGGCCCGGGGCAGGGATCTTGCCGGGGCCGAACTGTCCGGCGCGCCCCGGTTTTACTGCGGTTCCGCTATCAATGTGGGGCTGACGGGAAAAGAGCTGGAGGTCGAATTATACCGCATGGAAAGAGAGGTGGAAGCCGGCGTTCAATTCTTCATCACCTCCCCGGTGTTCGATGCCGCCGCCATCGCCCCCTTCATGGAAAAGGTGGATGTGCGCAGCGCCAATATCATTCCCACGGTGATGCTGTTCAAATCCATCGGCATGGCCCGCTACATTCAACGCAACATGTCCCATATCCATATACCCGATGCTTTGATCAACCGATTTCAACGCGCGGTCGACAAGCCTCGCGAAACCGTGCTCATCGCCAAAGAGACCATTGAGAACCTGAAAGAGGTCGGGTTCAAGGGGGTGATGATTCAGCCCATGGGCTGGGAGGAGAAATTGCCGGAGATCGTGGATTGATCTGTGGCGCGCACGGGGGGCGGGGATTGGCTTTAACCCAATGAATTTAGAGGTTTCCAATGGCAATAGTAGATAAAAAGAACGGTGTGGTTGGATCGGTTATGGTGGTCGGCGGCGGTATCGCCGGTATCCAGGCCTCTTTGGATCTGGCCGATTCCGGCTATCTGGTAAAAATGGTTGAAAGCAAGTCGGCCATCGGCGGGGTCATGGCCCAGTTGGACAAGACCTTTCCAACCAACGATTGCGCCATGTGCGTGATTTCACCTAAACTGGTGGAGGCCGGGCGCCATCTGAACATTGATCTTTTCACCATGACCGATGTGGAGAAGATCGAGGGCGAGGCGGGCAATTTCAAGGTGACGCTGCTGGAGCGGCCCCGGTATGTGGCGCTGGACAAGTGCACGGCCTGCGGCGAGTGCGCCAAGGTCTGTCCCATTGAAGTGGGCAATCAATTCGACCAGGGGTTGGGTGACCGCAAAGCGGCGTTCAAGCTCTATCCCCAGGGCATGCCCAGCGCCTTTGCCATCGACAAGCGCGGCACAGCCCCCTGCAAGGCCACCTGTCCCGCCCATGTGAGCATTCAGGGCTACATCGCCCTGATTAACGACGGCCGTTACAAAGAGGCCCTCAAACTGTTCAAAGAGGCCCATCCCTTTCCGGCGGTTTGCGGCCGGGTCTGCCACCATCCCTGCGAGGGCGAGTGCACCCGCAATGATGTGGATCAACCCCTGGCCATTCGTGAACTGCACCGTTTTCTGGCTGATCATGAAAAGCAGAGCGGTGAAATCTATATCCCGGAGATCAAGACTGAGAAGCGGGCCGAAAAGATCGCCGTCATCGGGTCGGGACCGGCCGGCCTGACCGCGGCCTACTACCTGCTTCTGCAGGGGTACGGCGTCACCGTCTTTGAAAAGTTGCCCGAACCCGGCGGCATGATGCGGGTGGGCATTCCCGAATACCGCCTGCCCAGGGATATTCTGGCCGACGAAATCGACGTGATCCGGAAAATGGGCGCCGAGATCAAGTGCAACGTCACTTTTGGTCAGGACATCACCCTGGAAAGCCTTAAGAGCGACGGCTACGCCGCCTGCTTCATGGCCATCGGTCTGCACGGCGGCCGCAAGCTGGGGGTTGAAAACGAGGATGCCGACGGTGTGCTGCAGGGCGTGGACTTTCTGCGCGATGCAGCCATGGGCAAGGAGGTCAGGATCGGCGAAGAGGTCCTGGTGGTCGGCGGCGGCAATGTGGCCATCGACGTGGCCCTGACCGCCAAGCGCAAGGGCGCCGGGAAGGTCACCCTGATCTGCCTGGAAAGGCGTGAAGAGATGCCCGCCTGGGAGCATGAGATTCAGGAGGCCCTGGAGAGCGAGATCGAAATTGTCAACTCCTTCGGCCCCAAGACCTTTTTCATCGACAAAACCAAAAAGGTGTCGGGCATTGAGTTCAAGACCTGTACGGCGGTCTTCGACGAAAGCCGCCGCTTCAATCCCCAGTACGATGAAAATGCCTGTACACCCTATTTCGGCGATACGGTGATCGTGGCCATCGGCCAGAGCGGCAATTTAGAGGGTATCAAGGAGCAGGGCATTGCCATCTCCCGTCCCGGCGGACTGGAGGCCGATCCGGTCACCTTGCAGACCCCTATTGAGTGGGTCTTTGCCGGCGGCGACGCCTTTTACGGCCCCAAGTCGGTGGTGGATGCCGTGGCCTGCGGCAAGGTGGCGGCCGAGTCCATTCATCGCTTTGTCAACGGTCTGAATCTGAAAGAGGGGCGTGAAGAGAAGTGGGCGTACGTCAAGCCCGAGATCGCCGGGGAAGCGAAGAAGGACCGCGTCAAGGTTCGCTGCCTGGACCCCCAAGCCCGGGAGTGCAATTTTATGGAGGTCTCCTTCGGCTATAGCGAAGAGGAGGCCAAAGGCGAAGCTGCGCGCTGTCTCAGGTGCGGTATCTGTTCGGAGTGTTACCAGTGCGTGGAGGCCTGCCTGGCGGGCGCGGTCGACCACAATATGCTGCCCAGGCGCACGGTGGTGGCGGTCGGCTCGGTGATTCTGGCCCCCGGTTTTACGCCCTACGATCCCAGCAACAATGAATACTACAACTACGCCGCCCATCCCAACGTGGTGACGGCTCTGGAATTCGAGCGCGTGCTGTCGGCCTCCGGCCCCTATCAGGGCCACCTGGTGAGACCCTCGGACCACAAGGAGCCGGAGAAGATCGCCTGGCTGCAGTGTGTCGGCTCCCGGGATATCAACAAATGCGATCACGCCTACTGCTCAGGTGTGTGTTGCATGTACGCGGCCAAACAGACGGTCATTGCCAAGGAACACAGCAATATACCTTTGGACACGGCGGTATTTTTCATGGACATGCGGACCTACGGCAAGGATTTCGAACGCTACTACAACCGCTGCCGCAATGAGCACGGGGTGCGTTTTGTGCGCTCGCGGGTGCACACCATCGATCCGGTGGAAAACGGTAACCTGCAGTTGCGCTATGTGAGCGAAGACGGCGACATTATCGAAGAGATTTTCGACATGGTGGTGCTCTCCATAGGACTGGCGCCTGATGACAAGGCCGTCCAACTGGCCAAGACCGTGGGCGTGGAACTCAACAGCCACAAGTTCGCCAGGACCAGCGATTTGGCGCCGGTGGCCACCAACAGGGAGGGCATTTACGTCTGCGGCGTATTCCAGGGGCCCAAAGATATTCCCCAGTCGGTTATGGAGGCATCGGCCGCATCGGCTGTTGCGGCCAAAAACCTGGCTTCGGCCCGCGGCACCCTGACCCGTGTCAGGCAGTTGCCGCCCGAACTGGATGTCTCCGAACAGGAGCCGCGGATAGGCGTCTTCGTATGCAACTGCGGCATCAACATCGGCGGTGTGGCCGATGTGCCGGCCGTGCGCGAGTATGCCCGCACCCTGCCCCACGTGGTGCATGTGGAGGACAACCTTTTTACCTGTTCCCAGGACACCCAGGACAAGATGAAGGGGGTGATCACGGAGAACAATATCAACCGGGTGGTGGTGGCATCATGCTCCCCCCGGACCCATGAACCGTTGTTTCAGGAGACCATTCGGGAGGCCGGTCTTAATAAATACCTTTTTGAAATGGCCAATATCCGCGATCAGAATACCTGGGTGCACATGAACAATCCGGAAAAGGCCACTGAAAAGGCCAAGGATCTGGTGCGCATGGCCGTGGCCAAAGCCGCCTATATCGAGCCCCTGCATCAGGTCAGTCTGGATGTCAAGCCGGCGGCCCTGGTGGTGGGCGGCGGCGTGGCGGGGATGGAAGCGGCCGTTGGTTTTGCGGATCAGGGTTTTCAAACCTATCTGGTGGAGCGCTCCGGTGCTTTGGGCGGCAACGCCTTGTGGCTGCGTCAAACCTGGCAGGGCGAAGAGATCAAGCCCTATGTGGCGGGTTTGACCGAGCGGGTCAAAGGCCATCCCGGCATCCGTACGTTTCTGCATACCGAAGTCATTGAAACCACCGGCATTTTGGGCAACTTCACCTCCACACTGGCCACCGGCGGCGAGACCATGACCACTGTGGCGATTGAGCACGGCGCCACCGTTCTGGCCACCGGCGGCAAGCCGTACGAACCCTCCGAATATTTATACGGCCGGCATCCGGATGTGCTGACCCATAAGGATCTGGACGAAGCCATGACAGCGGGCTACCCGCGCATCAATGCGGCCGAAAGCGCCCTCTTCATCCAGTGCGTGGGGTCGCGCAATGAGGACTTTCCCTCCTGCAGCCGGATCTGCTGCACCCATAGCGTCAAAAGCGCCATTGCATTGAAAAAGCGGAAGCCGGAGATGAACATTTACATCCTTTTCAGGGATGTGCGCACTTACGGCTTCCGGGAAGATCTCTATCGCAAAGCCCGGGAGTTGGGCGTCATTTTCATCCGTTTCGGTCAGGAGACTCCACCGCAACTTTCCAAAACGGATGATGAGAGGCTCAGTGTCACCGTCAAGGATCACATTCTGGGACGGCCCATCGAAATCAATCCCGATCTTCTGATTCTGGCCACAGGCGTGCGGCCCAATGAAAACAAAGATCTTTTCGAGCTGTTCAAGGTGCCGGTCAATGCCGAAGGTTTCCTGGTGGAGGCCCACGCCAAACTGCGGCCGGTGGATTTCGCCTCCGAAGGAATTTTCATGGCCGGCCTGGCCCACTATCCCAAGTCCATCGACGAGACCATCGCCCAGGCCCAGGCCGCCGTGTCGCGGGCATCCACCATCCTGAGCAAGCAGGCCATCTGGGTGGGCGGTGTCACCGCCGTGGTGGAACCCGATCGCTGTGCGGTGTGCTGCACCTGTGTGCGCACATGCCCGTACCATGTACCGGTGATCGGACCGGAAGGGTATGCGGTCATCGATGCGGCCGGCTGTCAGGGCTGCGGCTGTTGCGTGGCCGAGTGCCCGGGCAAA
Organism: Desulfosarcinaceae bacterium; assembly: GCA_041557055.1. Lineage (GTDB taxonomy): Bacteria > Desulfobacterota > Desulfobacteria > Desulfobacterales > Desulfosarcinaceae > JARRKU01. The sequence continues at coordinate 7,369 of JBFFHG010000012.1, read as the reverse complement.
GCCATCAGCCTGAAGCACTTTACCGATGAGCAACTCATTGCCAAGGCGGCGGCGCTGTTTGCCGACTGTAAAACAGCTTAGCAGGTTATGGGGCGAATTTTCAGCGCCGTTCCATCAAACCAAAAGCTTGGAATCCGCAACTTTACAGGTTGAAGAAAGGAAAGATGCAATGAATGCAGCCTTTGAACCCCAAATCGTCGCCTTTTGCTGCAAGTACTGCGCCTATGCAGCGGGTGACCTGGCCGGATCGATGCGCCTGAACTATCCGCCCAACGTGAAGGTGATACAGGTGCCGTGTACCGGGCGAGTGGATATTTTGCATCTCTTGCGCGCCATTGAGGAGGGTGCCGACGCCGTGTACGTGGCCGGCTGTCTGGAGGGTGAATGTCATTTTATGGAGGGAAATCTCAAAACCCGTCGCAAGGTCGAGTACGTCAAAAGAACACTGAAGGATGTCAAGATGAAACCGGAGCGTATCGAGATGTACAACCTTTCATCGGCCCAGGGACCGCGGTTTGCGGAGATCGCCATCGAAATGACCGCCCGTACCAGGGAGTTGGGCCCGAGCCCGCTCAATCCATGCAAATGAATCAAGGTTTGAATGCATAAAACCGGAGAGCGGCTGCTGCCGGCAAAAGAGCGGCCGGCTGCTGCCGCCGGCAAAACTTAAACGAGGTGAACCATGATAATCGCTGACCGAAAGCCCCTGGAAGAGATTCAGGAGATGATCAAGGATTACGACAACATCATGCTGGTCGGCTGCAAGGGTTGCGTCACCGTCTGCAACGTGGGCGGTCTCAAGGAGGTCCAGATCCTGGCCTCCACCCTGCGCATCGCCCGCAAGAAAGAGGGCCGCCCCCTGCAGATCGAAGAGCGTATGCTGGAACGCCAGTGCGATCCCGAATATGTGGAGCAACTGCGCGACAGCTATGATCAGTACGACGCCGTGCTCTCCATGGCGTGCGGTGTGGGCCCCCAGTTTCTCTCCGAAGCTTACCCCGGCCAACGTTTTTATCCCACCGTCAACACCAAGTTCATGGGCGGGGCGGTTAAGCACGGCATTTGGGAAGAGCGTTGCGCGGGCTGCGGGACCTGCATCATTCATTTTTATGACGGCCTGTGTCCCATTGCGCGCTGCTCCAAGAGTTTACAGCATGGCCCCTGCGGCGGCAGCGCTGCCGGCAAGTGTGAGATCTCAAAAGATCTTGAATGCATCTGGGATATCATCGTCAAAAAGAAGATGGAGCAGGGACGGTTGGAGGATCTTCGCATTCAAAGAGCCACCAAGGATTGGCGAACGGCCCGTGACGGCGGACCCCGCAGAAGCATAAGGGAGGAACTGGTGCAATGAGTGAAAACGGCTACAAATCGGGAAGCAACCTGGAAAAGGTGCTCAAGGCCGGCCATTTCGCTTTTACCGGCGAGTGCGGTCCGCCCAAGGGCGCCAATGTGAAACATCTCAAAGAGAAAATGGAACCCTTGCGGGGGATGGTGGATGCCATCAACGTGACCGACAATCAGACCGCCGTGGTGCGCATGTCAAGCAAAGCCGCCAGCGCCCTGATGGTCCAGGCGGGATTGGAGCCCAATTTTCAAATGGTCTGCCGGGACCGCAACCGTATTGCCATGCAGAGCGATATCCTGGGCGCCTATGCTTTGGGGATCCGCAACATGCTGTGTCTGTCAGGCGACCACCAGCAATTTGGAAATCACCCCATGTCCAAGAATGTATTCGACATCGACTCCATGCAGCTTGTCGCCATGGTCAAAAAGATGCGCGACGAGGGTAAATTCAACAATGACGAAGAGATAGACGAACCGCCGAAAATATTTATCGGCGCCGCCGCCAATCCCTTTGCCGATCCCACCGAATACCGCATCTACCGGCTGGCCAACAAAATCGATGCCGGGGTCGATTTCATCCAGACCCAGTGCATCTACAACATGCCGCGTTTTCGCGAGTTCATGAAAAGGGCCGTGGATATGGGCTTGACGGAAAAGGCGTATATCCTGGCCGGCGTCACCCCCATGAAATCGGCCCGCATGGCGCAATATATGGCCAAATTCGTTCCCGGCATGGATGTGCCCGACGATCTGATCAAGCGTATCGAGGGGGCCGGGAAAGGCAAGATGGCCGAAGAGGGCATCAAGTTCGCCTGCGAACAGATCGAGGAGTTCAAGGCGATGGAAGGCGTGGCCGGCGTTCACCTGATGGCCATTGAGTGGGAGCATAAGGTGCCTGAGATCGCCGAGCGGGCCAAGGTGTTGCCGCGACCCAACGTGGAATAGGAGCCCGGCGTTTCTGTTCACACAATTCGTTTTGATTGCGATGGCCCGGCATTGCATCATCGGCGCCATCGTTGCCAGGTTGCAGAACCTGCAAATATAAGGAGAGATCATATGACCGAGAAAAAAAGAATTCTAGTTGTGGATGATGAGCCCGATTTCTGCTCGATCGTTCAGGGGAATTTGGAAAAGGAAGGCTTTATCGTGGAAGTGGCCTATGACGGCAATGAAGGACTGGCCAAAGTCAAAGCCAATCCGCCCGACGCCATTGTGCTGGATGTGATGATGCCTGAAAAGGACGGCTATGCTGTGTGCAAGGAGATCAAAGAGGATGCCAGATTGCGCGAAATTCCCATTGTCATGCTGACCGCGGTGGCCTCCCATGTGACCTCTACGCGTTACTCCCATTACGACGGAATGAGCATGGAGGCCGATGACTATCTGCCCAAACCGGCATCAGCCGAGGATATCACCCAAAGTCTGAAAAATTTGCTGAGCTTATAGCCGGCGGGTTGTATCAGGCGCCAGGACCGGCCAAAAGCGGATCGATCAGGCTATTCCCGCTTTTGCAGCCGGAACTGGTGCCCGACCGGCCGCGATAAGGTTTTCCTGACGCATTTTCGCAAAAACTCATGCTTTTTCATCCGGTGTGCGGTATGGAAGCGTTCTGTACGGTGCAGGCGGTTCGTGAATCTGCAACGCCTTCGAATGGATCTGTTCAAGATCGTTTTTAAAAAGAAGACTTTGATACAATGGAAAACATCAGTTTTGTCCACAGCGCTCAGTTCGGTTTCCAGACGCCGATCTATTGCATCATCAGCGATGAACGGGTTCATCGCATCCGGTCGCCCCGGATGTACAACCGGATATTGCAGCGGATGGGGTTGATCGGCGCCTATGTGCCCTTTATGGTGGACCCCGAAAATCTGGGACGCGCCTTGGAAAGCCTGAAAGTTCTCAATATTTCAGGGGCCAATATCAGCGCACCATACAAGGAGAAGGCCACTCAATTTATGGACATCCTTTCCGAAGGGGCTCAGATCATCGGATCGGTCAATACCGTGGTTTGTAAAGCCGGTCTTCTCAAAGGCTACAATACCAATGCCATCGGATTTATGGATGCCCTTTGCGCTATGGGGTTTGAGGCCGCCGGTAAACGGGCCCTGGTTTTCGGCAGCGGCGGGGTCGCCCGCGCGGTGGCCTTTATTCTCAATTGGCTGCGTGCCGAAAAGGTGACCATTGCGGGGCGTAACAAAGAGCGCATATGGGACTTGGCCAATCGGTTCAGCGGCCAGGGGCTTTTGCTCTCCGAGCTGGACGGCCGAAAATTTTCCGTGGATATCGTCATCAACGCCACCTCGGTGTCAAGCCCGGATGAGAGTTCGGAACTGAGCAGCCAAGTATCCCGGCTTGAACTTTCCGGTTGTCAAATAATCCTTGATCTGAATTACGGCCGCCGTGAAAATTTCTGGCAACAACGCGCCCAAGAACTGGATTTGACCTTTCAAGACGGCCTTTCGGCCCTGGCCTTTCAGGCCCGCCGCACCTTTTCCCTTTGGACCGGCATGGAGGTTCCGCCGGAAGCCTTTCTCGCAGCACTCCAATAACCGTTTGAAAAACTGAATTCGTTTGATGATTTTTAAAAGAGATCCCGCAGAACAGGCGCGATGCATGGGCCTTGGCAACGCCGAACCGGCGTGGGCGGCATCACCTGAAAATCGGGTTAATCAGCGGGGCGTTCTTTTCCGGGGTGAAAATTCCTTGCGCCTGTATGATGATTTCGATTAGAATAAAAATAAATCCACTTGATCCGTCAGGACTTATCCAAACTCATCCAGCCGGGCCGTTAATAAAATAGATGGCTTTGCTTTGGAGCTACGTGCCGACAGTACTTCTCCATATCCAATGAATCGAAAATCGTTAAAACGGGAAAGGACGTTTACATGTGCCGGCTCTTGAAATTGGCTGCCGTGGCCCTCTTTATCGGTTTGTGGACGTTGACGGTCCCTTTCAGGACCGAAAGTTTGTCTTCGGCCATACCGGTGACCCACCAAGGTCAAAAATGGCGTATCGGCTATTGTGAAGGCGGCGCTTATATCAATTATCCTATCAATCTGAGGACCATTGTGGCCGGCCTGACGAAGCTGGGCTGGATGGCCCCCCTGACCATCCCCGACATGGAGAACAAAACCCTCTCGAAACCGGTCTGGGATTATCTGGCGCGCCACGCCCAAAGCAAGTATATTGAATTTGTGGCCGACGGTTACTGGAGCGCCGCCTGGTCCAGAGAGCGACGGGGCGTTATCAGGGAAGCCATGATTGAGCGGTTGAACCACGCCAGGGATATCGACTTGATGATCGCCATGGGAACCTGGGCGGCCGAGGATCTGGCCAACAACCGCCACCACACCCCCACCATGGCTGTTTCGGTCAGTGATCCGGTACGATCAGGTGTCAGTGCTTCAGCGCAGGATTCGGGCCTGGATCACCTGCACGCCAGGTGTGATCCGAGCCGCTATATCCGACAACTTCGGCTTTTTCACCGGCTGGTCAACTTTAAAACAATGGGGGTCGTATATGAAAACAGCGTTGCGGGCCGCACCTATGCGGCCATTGATGATATCAACCAGGTGGCGGCCGAACGCGGTTTTTCGGTGATCACCTGTGAGGCGCCTTTTTCCGAGGTCGATCTCAAATTCTCAACGGATCGTATTGTTCAGTGCCATGAGAAGCTGGCCCAAAAGGCGGATGCGGTTTTTGTTACAGTCCATCCAGGGTTGGATTTTCAACGGATGGCCGAGGTGGTGGCCCCTTTTCTCGCTCATCGTATCCCCACCTGGTCCCAGCGGGGTCCGGAAGAGGTCAGGATGGGAATTCTCTTCAGTATTTCCCGGGGCGATTTCAAAGCCGTGGGCCGCTTTCATGCCGAGGTGATGGCCCGGATTTTTAATGGCGAGAAGCCGCGCGGCATTGAACAGGTTTTTGAAGATCCCAAGCTGATTGCCGTCAACACAAAGGCGGCTAAATTGATCGGCTTTGAAGTCCCCGATAGTGTGATGCGCATAGCGGATATGGTCTATGGAGAAATTGAACGCTAAAATAAAATTCGGTGTCAAGCTTTTTATTTTTTGCTGCGGCTATTGGCTGCTGGACAGCCTGTGGGCGTATCTCTCTTTTGAAGAGAATCTGAGCTACCTGATTTTTCAGGAGCCCATGTCTTATCTGGATACTTTGCGGCTGAATGTTTCACCCTACCAGGTTGTCTCCAGGATCATGGTCACCGCCATCTTTATCGTGACCGGAGTCGTGACCGCCCATTTTTTTCAAAAACGCAAAAATGCGGAGGAGACAGTCCGTTTGCAGCGTGATTTCCTCAACACCCTGCTGGAAACCGTCCCGACTCCCGTTTTCTACAAGGACCGCAGCGGACGATATTCGGGCTGCAACAGCGCTTATGAAGCGTTTGTTGGTCGCTCTCGCGCGATCTTGATCGGCCAGACCGTTTATGACATGGCTTCGGAGAACCTGGCCGACATGCACCACAAGATCGACCTGGAGCTTCTGGATACCCCGGGTGTGCGGCATTATGAATCCCAGTCCATGAGAAGCGATGGCCGGCAAAGGGAGGTGATTTTCGACAAGGCCACCATTGTGGGCAAGGACGGCCAGGTCGCAGGACTGATCGGTATCATCACCGATATTACGAATCTGAAAAATGCCGAAGCCGAAAAGGTTCGGCTTGAGAGGCAACTGCTGCAGGCCCACAAGCTGGAGTCCCTGGGCACCCTGGCGGGCGGCATCGCCCACGATTTCAACAATATTCTATACGGGGTGATGGGGTTTACCGAGCTATGCCTGGACGACACCCAGCCGGGTACGGTTTTATATGAAAATCTGCTGGAGATCCAAGCCGGGTGCGTACGGGCCAAGGATCTCATCAAGCAGATTCTGACTTTCAGCAAGCATACCGAAAAACAGTTCCGGGTTGTAGAGGTGGCCGACATTGTGAAAGAGGCGTCCAAATTGCTCAAGGCCACCGTACCGGCCACCATCGCCCTGCAAATCGATCTCAAAGCTGAAAACAGCACCATCCTTTGCGACCCCACCCAGGTGCATCAGGTGATCATGAATCTTTGCACCAATGCTCTTCAGGCCATGGAGAACCAAAGCGGGACTTTGTCCATCGCCCTGCTAAATGTCAATGTGAATCAGGAGACACACTGCAGCCTGCCGGTGCCGTGTCATGTGGGTCCCTACCTGAAGCTCAGAGTCGGCGATACCGGATCGGGGATTCCCCTTGAGATCCGTGAGCGGATTTTCGATCCCTTTTTTACCTCCAAGGAACAGGGCAAGGGCACCGGAATGGGGCTGGCCGTGGTACACGGTATCGTTCGTGCCCACAAAGGTTTCATCACTGTGAACTGCGAACCGGAAAACGGAACCGTATTTGAGGCCTATTTCCCAATTTTTGATGAGACAACGCCTTGAATACGGCAAGTTGCGGTCACAACACCTTGCGGGAAACAAAAGGGAACCGGATTCCGGCGTTTGGGTTTCATCAGCCATCCCGCACCCCCCTGCAATTGCATCAAGGCGTGTGTCAGGCAGCCCGAATCTATTAACTTGCTTCTTCCCGTCCGAATCTGATAGGGCCGGATAATTATTTGGGCAACCAAATTTTCCGGAAACCGGCCTGGTACTGAACAGGGATGCCGGGGTGAGATAATAATCTAATATATCAAAAAGTTAACACGATTTGAGCTCCTTCGGGAGCCCAAAATATCAGCGAGGCTGTCATGGTTGTCCCCCAATCCCACCTGGTGCCCAAACCCAGCCCCTCCCAGATTGGGTTGCATGTGTTGCGCACTCCATTTTTACGCAACATTTTTATTGCCTGTTTGGCTGTGGCGTTGCTGCTGCCGATGTATAACTGGACCTATTTGACACCCGCCTACCGCAAGATGAACTACACCGCCAGCGAAGACGACGCCCGGCGCGTGGCTGCCCATTTGATCCGAACTTTTCATATCGACCGGCAACCCCATGGGATGGCGGCCCTCAACAGCCGGCTGCAGCGTGTGGT
>JBFFHG010000011.1:0-12894 GCA_041557055.1 Desulfosarcinaceae bacterium | reverse complement strand
TTGGCATCATACTCGGATAATATCTCCGATATGGGATCGAAAAAATTGAGACTGAAATAGGAAGCCGGATTGAGCCCACGTTCATTCATTTGATAGGTAATATCGGTGGAACCGCGCACATCGGCCTTTATCACCACGTGGTTGATGATCGGCGCCTTGTCTTCGACCTGTTCATGGGGCAACAAAAACTCATACAGGGTATTATTCTCCCGCGAAAGAAGAATAATCTTTTCCTCGGTGGCCAGGCGGACCCGCTGCATGGCTTCCAGAAAGAGCTCGGCGTTGCTTTTATCGCGATGATAACGGGCAAAGGCGTTAACAAAACGGATCAGATAGCCTTTGCGCTTGGCCGCCGTCATCTGTTCCATCGATTTGATCTTGTTGGACAATGGACTCAGTGAATAAGATCGGTTATACATCTGCTTCATTCGTTTGAGACGGTTACGAATGACTTTGCGGGACTTTGGTTTGGTCAGGTACTGGATAATCTGTTGAGGAATCAGCGGCGGGCAGTACTCCAGATATTCCGGCTGCATTTCATAGGCCGCCACCAGACGCTCCAAAAGTCCGTAACGGCGAAATTGGCGGTAAAAAAAATCAAGTACGCTCTTTTGGTCCTTGCTTCGCTTCTTAAGAACGGCAAGCGCATCTGAGTTGACGCCCCTTTTTTTCAATTCCTGAATATCGCCCCGGGTCTGTCGCCAGTTCAAAAGCAAGTCCATATTGTCCTGATACTTGAGGAGTTCTTCGATCTGCTGGCTGTACGCCTTAACCTCCTGGGCACTGACCTCTTTGCAAGACAAATCGGGCATCGACAGCCGCTGGTCAACGCAATGCCCCTTGGCCGATGGGTCCATCAGATCGAGATGATTGAGCAGCCGCCGAATAAAAAAAAGAAGGGAGTCATATTTGTCCGGATCTTCGATCCGCCGGCCCAGCACGATATCGTACTCGGAAATCAAAAAAATATCGCTATCCGGTTGATCGGCATGCAAAACCGGATTGTTGATCACATCCACGAAGAATGAGGTGCGCGGGCCGAACACGGCCTCGTGCATCGGCAGAATCTCTTTTTGCTCCATCTCGGTCCAAAAACCGCAAATTTCTTTGCCCACCTGCTGCAAGATGGCATCCTTTTCCTGGAGAATGCGCTGCAATCTTGTTTTGAGTTTGGGTGCTTCGGCCAAATCGTTGTGAACGGCCAATTCGGATTTGCGCACCGCTTTTTTAATGCGCCCGATCAGATTCTCATATTGGGATCGGATCTCCTCCATCAGCATTTTGGTCAAAGCCGCCTGGGCCAGGTACTCGATTTGAGCTTCCCGCCGCCCCTTGGATTTATTGACGGCATCCCGCATGATCTCCCGGTATAGTTGTTTGTAGCTATCCACCTCCTTGACCCAATTGAGTCTCTGGGCGTCTTCGCTGATCTTTTCGACGCCGGCATGACGGGCCACCAACCGGGCCACAATTTTACGGGTGGCCCCTGAAAATGTCGGGCTCAGGTAAACGTCATACCGGATGTTGTCCACACCCAGCACCAGATGATCCAAAGAAAAATTATGGATGTAGTGTTTAAGCAGAAAGCTGGTTAGCGGCGGCAGCTTGTGTCCTCTTTTAAAAATGCCGAGCATGGGAGCGATCCACCTTTGTGCGAGTATTGAAAATGGTTTCAAAACCTTCGATCGGGCTTGAGATCAAGGCGGGCAAGGTGTTCGACCGGCAAAAGCATCCTGCCGTCTTATCCATAATCGGATCTTCATCCGCCATTTGATAGTTGGATTCCGATATTTTTACATCACAAGATCCGAAAAAACAAAATTCATGTGACTTTTCTGCGAAACACCATACTATCAACCATCTGTCATCTATGGTCTCATACCATTAACCGGATGAATTGTCTATTGTGCAGAAGTGGTTTCCAAACCTCCCCTCAAGGCCGAATTCTGTGTTGAGGCAAGGCATTCAATCCTCAACATACGCAATGTGTGCCTGCGGTTGAACACCTTGACCTTTGACCCGACGGAAGGTTTTGAAACCACTTTCAGGTGGAAAACTGAAAACGATCTTGCTCAATCAATGCCAGGCACACATCAGCCACGCGGCTGTCGTAAAGCTTATCGCGGTTTTCCCTGAGCTCGTCCAGGGCGCGTTGCAAGCCCAATGAGGGGCGGTAGGGCCGGTGGGAGGCAATTGTTTCAAAAACATCGGCGACCGCCAGGATTCGGGCCGGCAGCAAAATTTCTTCCCGTTTAAGGCCGTTGGGATAGCCGCTGCCGTCCAGCCGTTCGTGATGCTGGAGGATAATATCCGCCAACGGCCAAGGGAACTCGATCTGTTTAAGAATATCGTAGCCGGCCTGCACATGGTTCTTGATCAGTTCATATTCCAGTCCCGAAAGTTGCCCCGGCTTGCTCAAAATTTCGGCCGGAACCGTAATTTTTCCCAGATCGTGAATGACGCTGGCCATGCGCAATCCATAAATTTCGTCCGCCGACAGGTCCATGGCTTGCGCGATAGCGCAGGCCAGATCGGCTACCCGCTTCTGATGGCCGGCCGTGTAAGGATCCCGCAGTTCCACGGTCACGGCAATCGCTTCGACAATTCCCTCCATGGCACGCCGGAGTTTTTCCAGATTTGATTTGATTTCATCCAACGCCTGTCTGAGTTCGGTCCTGGAACGGCGTTCGGCAATGACCCGCTTTAAACGCGCGATGAATTCAGCGATGCGCACCGGTTTTTGAAGGAAATCGCTGGCCCCCTGCCGGACGATATCCTCATAATTGAAATCCTCAAAAAAACCGGTCATGATGATCACATCCGCATGATGGCGCGCTTTGATAATGTGGGCCAATTCAATACCACTCATTTCAGGCATTTTTATATCGGCCACCACCACATCCACGGCGTACTTATCCAGCAAGGCAAGGGCCAGGGTGGGACTCTGGGCGATATGGCATTGATACCCCGCCATCTGAATTCCGGTCTGCAACAGCTTGCAGATCCCCTCGTCGTCATCCACAACCAGGATTATTTGCTGATGGGTGGTAACGGAACTGTCCATCTGTTCTCCTTGAAACATTGTGGAAAGCCGAAGTGTCCCTATCCCTGCTGAAAACAACAGCTTGAGCCCATTGATCATTTCTGTTTTTTAAAATGGCCGGAGGATGCCCCGGCCCGATATAGCCGGTGAGAAATGCTGTTTACAGAGGGCGCACTGTGATACCGCGTGCATTACAGACGTGTACAGTCAACCGTCACTATGGTTACACGATAAAACTGAATCCAATTTATGTCAAAGCCTATTGTTTTCGGACTTTTTGAAAACCCGTTTATTTTTCTCCACCGCCTTTGCGAAGACGCACCGCCACCGATCGGGCGTGGGCGCCGAGCCCCTCGATATCAGCCAATTGCATAATGGCCTGAGCCTCTTTGCGAAAGGCGGACTCGGAATAATGAATCAAACTGGTCTTTTTGATAAAATGGTCCACCGACAGGGCCGAGGAAAAACGGGCGGTGCCGGCGGTGGGCAGCACATGATTGGGGCCGGCCACGTAATCCCCTACCGGTTCGGGGGTATAAGGTCCCACAAACACGGCGCCTGCATGCCTGATTTCGCCGATTCGGGCAAAGGGCTCGGCCATGATCAACTCCAGATGTTCGGGAGCGATCCGGTTGGCCAAATCGATGGCTGCGGTCATATCCGGCACCACCATAACAGCCCCGAAGGATTTCAGGGATTTCTCGGCGATATCGCGCCGGGCCAACTCAACCACCTGGGCTTGCAGGGCGAGGACCACTTTATGGGCCAAGGCTTCAGAGTCGGTGACCAGCATGGCCGATGCCAGGGGATCGTGCTCGGCCTGGGAAAGCATGTCTGCGGCCACAAAATCAGGTTCGGCGGTTTCATCGGCCAACACCAGGATTTCGCTGGGGCCGGCAATCATATCGATTTGCACCATACCTGCCACCAGCTTTTTGGCCAGAGTCACGAAAATATTGCCCGGCCCGACGATCACATCCACCTTGGGGATGGTGGCCGTGCCAAAAGCCAGGGCTGCGATAGCCCAGGCGCTGCCCACCTTATAGACGGCATCCACGCCGGCCCTCTTGGCAGCGGCCAAAAGAAAGGGGCTGACCGAACCATCCCGGGTGGGCGGTGTGGTCATGACAACTTGAGCGACACCGGCGATTTTGGCCGGGATTGCCCCCATGAGCACCGAGGAGACCAACGGGGTGGTCCCGGCCTTTCCTCCCGGAACATAAACGCCGGCCGCATCCACAGGATGGACCATCTGCCCCAACATGGTCCCCGGCCTGGGCATATCGACCCAGGAGTTGGGTCGCTGCCGGGAATGAAAGCTTTCAATTTGGCGGGCGGCCAAATCCAAAGCCCCTTTGAATTTGCGATCCACACTGCGGGCGGCGGCGGCCATCTCCTCTTGGGTGACCCGCAACTGGCCGGCCGCAAGATCGGGCGCATCGAATCGGCGACCGTACTCAACCACGGCGTCATCGCCCCGCTTTTGCACGGCGTGGATAATCCCCTGAACAAGCTTGATATCTTTGCCCTGAAAGCCCGATGCTCGCCCAACAATGCGTTGCAACCGCTTTTCGGCGGCTTGCGATGGATAGCGGTATATCTTCATCCTATTCCCTGCCCTTTCCATTCCAGATTTAAAGCCTCCTTAGTTTGAAAAACCGCTGCTTGTCAACGGTATCCCAAAATTGATTTGACTTATATCCCATATTCGATAGATAAGAACCCCTTTATTAATGCGCTATTTCCAAACGATACTTTTTTTCGGCTGATGGAGGAAAACCGTATGAAACTCAATCGCATCCATAATTTCAACGCCGGCCCTGCGGCCCTGCCTCAGGTTGTCCTGGAGGAGATTCAGAGATCGCTTCTCGATTTTCAGGGGTCGGGAATGTCCATCACCGAGATCAGCCACCGTTCCAAATGGTTTGATGGTGTCATCAACGACGCCGTTGCCCGTGTCAAACGTCTGCTCAACCTGGATGATCGTTATAGCGTGCTGTTCTTGCAGGGCGGCGCCAGCCTTCAGTTCTGCATGATTCCCATGAATTTTCTTTCCGGGGACCGCACCGCGGACTATGTCAATACCGGTACGTGGTCCGCCAAGGCCATCAAGGAGGCCGGCATTCTGGGTAAAACCGTCAAGGTGGCGGCCTCGTCCGAAGACCGCAATTTCGCCTACATCCCCAAAAATATCAACTTCACCCCCGGCGCCACGTATGCCCATATCACCTCCAACAATACCATCAAGGGAACCCAGTGGGCCGAATTTCCGGATACGGGCGGCGTCCCCCTGATCGCCGATATGTCATCGGACATCTTTTCGCGTCCCTTTGATGCCGGGCGCTTCGGCCTCATCTATGCCGGCGCCCAGAAAAACATGGGTCCGGCGGGTGTCTGCCTGGTTGTCGTACGCAATGACCTGCTTGAGCGGGTTCCGGACAATCTGCCCACCATGCTAAAGTACACCACCCACGCAGAAAAGAACTCCATGTACAATACGCCCCCCTGTTTTGCCATTTATACGGTCCAACTGGTGCTCAAATGGCTGGAAGAGACCGTCGGCGGACTGGATAAAATGGCGGCGCTCAACAGGCAAAAGGGAGAACTGCTGTACGACCTTATCGACGGCGGCGATTTTTACCGGGGCACCGCCGATAAAGATAGCCGTTCCCTGATGAATGTCACCTTCCGCCTGCCCAGCGAAGCGCTGGAGGAAAAATTCATTGCCCAGGCCGCGGAAAACAGACTGGGCGGCCTGAAGGGCCACCGTTCGGTGGGAGGCTGCCGCGCCTCCATATACAATCCGACCCCCCTGTCGGGTGTGGAAGCCCTGGTCGATTTCATGAAAGCATTTGAAAAAAAGAACAGCTAAAGAAAATCAAAAATTCTATGAATTGAATAAATTTGAAGGCAACTTGACCCCAGAGGGTCAAGTTGCCTTTTTATCTGCTTGCGCAAACACCTTAAATTTTAAACCGCCCCACCATCTGATTCAGTTGGACCGCAAGTTGGGACAAATCGTCCGATTTCGAGTTCACTTGTGAACTGCTGTGGGACATATCGTCGGCGGTGACCTTGACCTCTTCTATATCGCTGGCGATCTCTTTTGCAACCACCGTACTCTGAGCGATATTTCCGTTGACCTCATCGATGCCGCCGGAGGCCTGGGCGATATTTTCGGCAATACTTCGGGTCGTGGCCGATTGTTCTTCCAAGGCGGATGAAATGATCATGACGATTTCGTTGACCTTGTTGACCACCTCGGAGATTCCGCCAATTTGCGTCACGGTCTTGCCTGTGGATTGGCGGATACCCTCCACCTTGGCTTTAATATCGTTGGTGGATTCAGCGGTCTGTTTGGCCAACTCCTTGATTTCATTCGCCACGACGGCAAATCCCTTTCCGGACTCACCGGCCCGGGCGGCTTCAATGGTGGCGTTGAGGGCCAGCAGATTGACCTGTTCCGAAATCTCGGTAATGGTCTCGATCACCTGGCCGATCTCACTGGCGGCGTTGCCCAACTCACCGATCTGCTCCGAGGCCTTTGATGCCTGATCCACTGCTTCATGGGTGACATTCCTGGCCTTGATCGTGTTTTGAGAAATCTCGTTGAAAGTAGCCGACATCTCTTCGGCCGCCGTGGCCACCATCCCGACATTCACGGACGTTTGCTCCATGGCGGCAGCCACGGAGGTCATATTGGTGCTCATCTCTTCACCGGCCGAAGCCACAGTGGTCGCCTTGGTGGTGGTTTGCCCGGCGCCTTTGGTCATAAGTTGCGCAATATCGGCCAAACTGGTAGAGGATGCGCTCAGCTTGTCCGAATTGTCAGCCACATTTTTTATCATGACATGAATTTTGTCGATAAAGGTGTTGAACCAGGCAGCCACCAATCCAATTTCATCCTGGGATTTAATCTCCAGCCGCCGGGTCAGGTCCCCTTCCCCTTCAGCTATATCTTTCAGCCGCTCCACGATGGTCTGAATCGGCTTCACAATCTTGCCTGAAAAGAAAAAGGCCAGCGGGATGGCCAGCGCCAGACACGAAAGCGAGACCAGGCTCAATATTGTTATCATCTGCCGGTTATTGGACTTGACGATCTCATCAGACTGCAGGAGACTCACAGCCCCCACATACCCTTTCCTATTCGACAACGGCAGCAGGCCCTGGAAAAATTGTTGGCCCTCAAGGCTTAAATTGTTCAGCACCGGGTTTGCTGCGGCCATCTCCTTCCGCTCTTGTTTTTCCATGGACAGGGAGGGGTAACCTTTTGTATCGCCCACGCTGAATTGATCGCCGGCGAACAAATTGGTCTGGAATCCGGTTAACTGCGTCATCCGCGCAACGAAATCCATATCCAGTCTCTTGACCGCCAGGGCGACACCAATCTGTTTTTGCTCGAGTTCGTCTGTTTGTTCATTATAGAAGGGGGCCATGACCGGAATCATGGTATAGATGCAGAGCATATCATCAAAAACCTGCATCCCAACCCATTCCGTCGCCGGAATCTCATGCAGCGAATAGATGGATGCGATTGTCTTTTCCGCCTGGGCCGAATCCTGCCATTTGGCATCCCTGGTTTTGGTACCCGCGGGAATCAGAGCGGTCTTATAGGCCTTTTCAACAGAGTGACCCAAAAGATAATCTTTGCCGGCCGATTGCGACACAAACCCGTTCCAGACACCCTTTGTATCGTAAATCAACATCTTCCAGATATTTGCCGACAAGGCAGCATTGAGCATTGAAGAGATTATTTTTTCACTGGTGTTGCGGGCAACGACCGAGCCGTTGTCATTGAACCCGGACAAAAATTTGAGGCTTCCACCGATTTCATTGCTGGTGACCATCTGGCGAACCTCGTCTAAAAGGACCGTCTCCTTTTGGGTCAGTTCCTGCCGGACAAGACCCAGCGCTTTGTGCAACGACCGGTTGACCGATGTCTGGTTCTGCCGATTGACGATAATCGAAACCACCACAGTGGACGCCAGACTGACCATTAGCACCAAGCCCAGCGCACCTGCTAAAATTTTCAATCGCAACCGCTTTTTCATAGTCTCCATCCTATCTCAACTTCAGGGTTTGAAATGGGGCGCATTGATCTTTTATCCTGCATTGCAACCATTGGGTATTCTGGTTGAATGTGAACAGATCACCCATCAGCATTTTTCACGCATTTAGCACAGTGAACAAGTGCCTTGAAAATCTTTGTAAAAGGTTTCTCCTTTCATATCGGCTTATTAAACGGAAGCTTTAGTCATTTCTGGAAAGAATGAAAAAAATCAAAAAAGAAATTGCCCTGGTTGCAAAAGGAGTTCCCCTTGACAACCACCGGCAATCCAAATAGTTTTAACAAAAAGGTTCGTATTGGTTGTTAATTGTTTCTCTATTCATATACCAAATATTACCACCATCGAACCTGTTCCTGTTTTTCAACATAGGGAGGGACGTATGGACAAAATTCTACGAATCAACATGAACGGCGCCAATGGACCGGAGATCAGGATCGAACCATTGGGCGACTATGCAGGCTTGGGCGGGCGGGCCATGACATCAGCCATTGTGGCCAAAGAGGTACCCCCCACCTGCCATCCCCTCAGCGCTGAAAACAAGCTGATCATTGCGCCGGGTTTGCTGAGCGGTTCGGCGGCGGCCATGTCCGGCCGCATTTCCGTGGGGTGCAAAAGCCCGCTGACCGGCGGTATCAAGGAGGCCAATTCCGGCGGGCAGCCCTCCCAAATGCTGGCGCGCCTGGGATACGCGGCCGTGATACTGGAGGGGCGGCCCCAAGAGGCCACATTGTACAAAGTGGTCATCAATAACGGCGGGGTCACCATTTCACCGGACAACAGCCTGAAAATGCTCGGTAATTACGACCTTGTGGAAAAAATGAAGGCGGAGTACGGCGACAAAATGTCATGCATCTCCATCGGGCCCGCCGGTGAAATGAAAATGGCGGCCGCCTCCATCGCCTTTACCGACATGGAATTGCGTCCCACCCGTCATGCCGGTCGTGGCGGCGTCGGCGCCGTCATGGGGTCCAAAGGGGTGAAGGCCATTGTGGTGGATGATACTGGCATGGCGGCCCGCCCCCCAAAAGATCCGCAAAAATTCAAAGCAGCCAACAAAGCCTTTGTGGCCGGCCTGCGCAAACATCCGGTCACCGGCGAAGGGCTGCCCGCTTACGGCACCAATGTCCTGACCAATGTGATTAACGAAGCCGGCGGCTATCCAACCAACAACTTCCGCACAGGCCAATTCGCCGGGGCCTCCAAGATCAGCGGTGAAACCCAGGCGGACTTGGAAAACACCAGGGGCGGTAAAGGATCGGCCACCCATGGGTGCCACCGGGGCTGCGTGATCCGCTGCTCGGGAACATTCTACGATAAAAACGGCAATTTTTTGACCAAGCAACCCGAATATGAAACGGTGTGGGCCCACGGGGGCAACTGCGGCATCGACGATATGGACGCCATCGCCCAAATGGACCGCCTGGATGACGACTTCGGCTTGGACACCATCGAGATGGGGGCTGCCATCGGCGTTGCCATGGAAGCCGGTCTGGCACAGTTCGGAGACGCCCAAGCCGCCATCAAACTGCTAAGGGAAGTGGGGCAGGGCACGCCTCTGGGAAAAATTTTGGGCAGCGGCGCGGCCGTCACCGGCAAAGTCTTCGGCGTGGAGCATGTGCCGGTGGTCAAAGGCCAGGCCATGCCGGCCTATGATCCCCGCACGGTTCAAGGCATCGGGGTGACTTACGCCACAAGCACCATGGGTGCCGACCATACCGCAGGGTACGCGGTCGCCACCAATATTCTGGGCGTGGGCGGCAAAGTGGACCCCCTGAAACCCGAAGGTCAAGTCGAGCTGTCCCGCAACCTGCAAATTGCCACGGCAGCCATTGATTCCACGGGAATGTGCCTTTTCATCGCCTTTGCCATTCTGGATCAGCCGGAGACCTTTCAGGCGCTGTTGGATATGATCAGCGGTTTTACCGGAGAGCCCCTAACCGCCGATGGTGTGACGGCTCTTGGTAAATCCGTTCTGCAAAAAGAACGCGATTTCAATACAGCAGCCGGTTTCACTTCCGAACACGATCGGCTCCCCGACTATTTCAAAAACGAGAAACTGGCCCCTCACAATATCACCTTCGGGGTCAGCGACGAAGAACTGGATCAAGTATTGAAGTTCTAAAACACAGCGTTCAAATTGAACCATGACAAAAGGGGCGCCCGGGCCGGCGCCCCCGATTGGTTCGGGGCCAGGGTTCTGAACTGGGAACCTTGAACTTTGAGGACGTATGCAACCTGCAACCACTCTGTCCATATCCATCGACCCGGCGAACACGGCCGCCTGGACCCCCTTGCTGGGCGGCGGCATCGGCATTCCGACCCCGTTGGGAATCAGTCTGAAAAAGTTCCTTTGCGGCCAATTGAAGATCCCTCCCGAATATCTGGCGCAACGCATACAAACCATTCTCGTTAACAGCCGTCCGGTGGACGATCTGGATAAAATCCCTATCGCCGCCGGCGACATCATCGCGCTTTCGGCCGCCATGCCCGGCCTGGCCGGCGCCACACTTCGACGGGGCGGCCACCTGGCCCCCATGCGCGCGGCCATCTCCCAGCATGAGGCGAAGTCCATTGCCCCGGTTCGGCAAAGCGGTGTCGTTATTTTGAAACTCTTCAATATGGTGGCAAGGGAGATCGGCCCGCAAATACTTTCCGGCGAAATCTGGATCAAAGGTACTGATGCGGTTTACCTTCGCCGGCAAAATGTCATTGCCGGTGATGTTGACATCGATACCGCGCCCGATGGCTGGATCAGAATACGCCCTTTGACGGCAGCATAAGCAGTCAAAGCATGCAAACGCCACATTACCGGTGAACACTTAGGGGCCCGCGCAAAACGTGCAATCGGGTTATCACGACCGGGCGCATAAATTGCGGTGAATTCGTTCGCCCTCCCATGGTTTTTGAATCAGCCGCAATCGCTGCGCCCATGCCGTGAAACTATTGGCCGCCCCTTTCTCAACCAGGCCGAAAATCGCCGGGAACGTGAGTGATTCAAACAAAAGCGTGCAACCGGTCTTTTGCATGTTGATTGCCCCGCCCCAACCCAGCGATATCCGGTAGCAAATCTGGTTTTGGAGCTGCTTGTTCTAATCGCAAAGCTCAAATAGCGCCGCCGCCCCCATACCGCCGCCGATACACATGGCCTCAACGCCGTATTGCGCCCCCCTGGCCTGCATGTTGGCCAGCAGGGTGGCGCACAGCTTGGCACCGGTGCAGCCCAGCGGGTGCCCCAGGGCGATGGCGCCGCCGTTAATATTGATGCGATCCATGTATTTCTCCAGACCCAACTCGCGAATGCAGTAAATCGCCTGGGAAGCAAATGCTTCGTTGATCTCCCACACGCCGATATCTTCGATGGCCAATCCGGCCTTGTCCAATAGTTTGGGGATGGCATAGCGGGGGCCCACACCCATTTCATCGGCCTTACATCCCGTGGCGACATAGAGTTTGAACTTGGCGATGGGCTTGATGCCCAGCGCTTTGACATGGGCTTCACTCATCAGAACCGTCGCAGCAGCGCCATCGGTGGTCTGGGAAGAGTTGCCGGCGGTCACACTGCCGTTAGCCGCAAAAACGGGCCGCAAGCCGGCCAGGACCTCTTTTGTGGTTCCGGCGCGCACGCCGTCGTCAAAGCTTTGCAGAAACGTTTCGCGCCTGTAGGTACCATCTTGCTGAACCGCATAGCGTGCGGCCGGGGTGGGCACAAGCTCGGTAAAACGGCCCTCCTTTTGGGCGTCCGCCGCTTTTTGCTGCGAGAGTGCGGCAAACGCATCCTGCTGCTGGCGGCTGACATCATAACGCCTGGCCACATTTTCAGCCGTAATCCCCATGGAGGCATACAGTTCGGCATGCTTCTTGGTATACTCCGGGTGGGGACGCGGCTGGTTGCCGCCCATGGGCACGTAGGTCATGGACTCCACCCCGGCGCCGATGGCCGCATCCACCCACCCGGCTTGAATGCGTAAAGCCGACAAGGCAATGGCTTCCAGGCCCGAAGAGCAGAAACGATTAACCGTCGCGCCCGGCACGATATCCGGAAACCCGGCCACCTGGGCCGCTATGCGGCCGATATTGAGCCCCTGCTCTGCTTCCGGAAAAGCGCATCCCACCATGATATCTTCAATATTTTTCCGATCCAAATTGGGGATTTTGTCCACCGCGGCGTTCAGAATAAAAGTCAGCAGGTCCAGCGGTAGCGTGTCTTTGAACGCTCCTTTTTTATTTTTGCAGCCCGGGGTACGAACTGAACTTACGATATAGGCTTCATTCATGGTCTTCCTCCATCCGGATGGCTTTAGTTGCGTAAAGGTTTGCCTGTTTTGAGCATGTGATCGATACGCGCAAGGGTCTTCTCCTGTTTTAAGAATTCAATGAAGACATTGCGCTCCAAAGTCAACAGCACCTCTTCGTCCACCATGGCATTGGGTCTGGCCTGCCCGCCGCTGAGGACAAAAGCGATACGCCGGGCCAGATAGGCATCGTATTCGCTGATAAACCGGGCCGACTGCATGTTGTAGAGCTCTACATCGAGCATGCCCTGCCCTGATTCGCCGGTCACCGGAATGGGCCGTTTGACCGGCGGTGCATAGCCGGCCGCCACCATATTCAAAACCTCTTTTTTGGCCTCGCCGATGAGATAGTCGCGATTAAAAACAATGCGATCCCGGGGCCCCAGAAAACCGGCGGTGCGGGCATCGGCGGCTGAGTTGGACACTTTGGCCATGGCGATATTCATAAAAACCGGCGCGAAAAACTTGCCCAGGTCGGCGTCCGTTACCC
>JBFFHG010000010.1:0-13129 GCA_041557055.1 Desulfosarcinaceae bacterium | reverse complement strand
CCGGAGCTTGCATCCGATATGATTTTTACATGCTCCGACGACCTTTGCGAACAGGTGTTCCATCGGATTGTCAGCCATAAAGCGTTTTCATCGGCCTGTTCATTGCTTCCTTTGTTTAAGCAGATGCACATTAATTCATCCGGTGCGATCTCCGAAACCTGCAGCCGGATCATGAAAAAAAACGCTAAAGAGGCAAATCATGAATTGCATCTGGAATTTTATGAAAATATCCGATTGCGAATCGTCTTGCAGAATCGGCCTTCCGATTGCGATGGCATCGATTCATTTGACTCCGCAATTCTCAGCCTCTGGGAAAAGGGAGCGACCATCAATTGGCATAATTTTTTCCCGGATTTTTCCTACCGCAAAATTCCATTACCGGCGTATCGATTCCAGACTGAAAGATATGATGTTATCGATCATAAACAAACTCGCACTGTTACGGATGTATACCGGATTGACACCGGCTATTTTGAAGCGACACATGACCGTTCCGATGATTTGCCTAAAACTATGGTGGTGGCGGATAAAAGCTGTGAGCCGTTATTGCGGCAACGGGAGATCGGTAATGAAGCAATGTGCAAATGGTTGATAAAGATTTTTTTATCGGATGAGGAAAAGATATATGCCGGCAAATGGTACATTTGTAAAAAACAGCCGGAAACCATCCTGCCCTGTCTGAGAACAATCGGAAACATCGGACGCTTAATTTATGTTTCAGGTAATGCGAACAACTTTTTTGATAAAAACCCTGAGAAACAAACAGGTCTTTTTCTCGCCTTTGTGCAAAGCCTTTTGAAAACAGGCGCCGGATTCAGGCCGTTGCGGTTTGATATCCGATCGCTATATCCTGAAAACGATCTTGCCTTTGCAGGAATCACCGGACTGGCAAAGGCCCTGGCCGTGGAGTACCCCGCCTGGAAAATCGAAACAGGCCGATTCAATCCAGCAGGACCGGAGGACCGGCACGACCGATTGATTCCCTGTGAAATTTCCCCTGGGAAAAAGGGCTTTCAGCTTCCCGGCAGTCATGTGCTTATTGGCGGCATGGGAGGACTTGGACAATCGCTTTCCCTGTATCTTGCAAGGAACCATCAGGCGGACTTGGTTCTTATTGGTCGAAGCGCAATGGATGAAGAGAAAAAACAGTTTCTGATAACTCTGCAAAATGAAGGCGCTCGGTCTGCTCGGTATTTTCAGGCGGATCTTGGTGACTTAAACAGGATGAAGGGCGTTTTCAAGCAGATTGCGGCCGGCCCTGAAAAAGCTGCCGCCGTGTACCATCTGGCGATTCATGCCGAGGACTCTCTTGTCCATGCCATTGATCACGAATCTTTTATCGGCTCATTGGCCGAACATAGACGGGGGCTGGAAAATCTGGAGCAACTGGTACGGCTGCTCATACCTTTAAAGGTCGTTGTTATCAGCTCGATCCAGTCGTGTCGGTGTTGTCAATGATCCGGCGTATACAGTGCGCTGTGCCGAATCAAAGATGCCTGTGTTGAATCCTTTAGGTTGCCTGCGACAGCACAAACCTGGTTGATCCATCTCGGATTGACGCCATACGGCCTGGGAAGGTCATTGCGGCTTGAAAAACAATTGGCCCGCATAGGGATTCTTCTGATGGAAGAAAAAGGGTTGATGCATCGTTTGGACCAATTGGTTGGGCAGGAACCCGGCCGATATGCCATTGCAAAACTGAACCATGAAATATTCGATAGTAAACCGGACCTTGCGCAAAACTGCAACACCCTGCCGTTGCCCTTGTCGTCTCCACCATGCCGGACTGCAGCTCAAAGAGAATATGGCGATCGGCAAGGAATCGTTGCAAAATATCTGGCGAACAAAATTGCAACAATTCTGGGAGTCGCGCCGGAAAAAGTGCTTCAAACTGAAAGTTTTTCCAGTCTTGGCATTGATTCATTGATAATCTCCGAGATCAATCAAGCGTTATGCGCTGATTTTGGTGAACTTCCCGTTACTTTGTTCTATGAGTACTCCGATTTATATGCGCTTTCCGAGAACCTGATGGCGCATTGTCCGGATGACGTACAGGCGAAATTCACCCAACACGCTTCAACACAATGCGCAGTCGCCGGATATAAAAACCAACGAATACCCAAAGCCGTATCAACTGAAAAGAAGGCATGCAAAAACGGTCCGGTGGCTGTGATCGGTTACGGTTTCCGTTTTCCCGGCGCCGAGAACGGAGAGGCATTCTGGAATCTTTTGGTTAATGGCAAAAGCGCCATCCGAAAGGTTCCCCAAGAGCGGTGGCCCATTGAAACCTATTACAAAGATTTTACAAAAGAACAATTCGGGTACAGTTACACCCAATGGGGCGGATTCCTCAACCGGGTCGATGACTTTGATCCGCTGTTTTTTTCGATATCGCCGCGGGATGCGGAAAATATGGACCCGCAGGAGCGCTTGTTTCTCCAGTGCGCCTATCACGCGGTTGAAGATGCAGGGTATTGTCGTAAGAGGCTTGCCCAAAAACGCATCGGCGTATTTACGGGTGCGAGCAAGTCCTATTATTCCTGGCTGAAAGGCGACCGATGGATCGACCATCGTCATACGATCACCGGAACGGCGCTATGGTCGATCGCCAATCGTGTATCTTATTGTATGGGGTTTACAGGACCTTCGGTCACCATAGATACGGCTTGTTCCTCTTCGCTTACGGCGATACATCTTGCCTGCCAGAGTCTCAGATTGAAAGAAACCGAATATGCCATTGCCGGAGGAGTCAATCTGATTTTGCATCCAAGACAGTTTGTGGAGCTGTGTGATTTGCGGATGCTCTCCGCCGGGAAGTCAAACAATACGTTTTCCGAAAATGCCGACGGATTTGTTAGCGGCGAAGGGGTCGCGGCCGTTTTGTTAAAACCGCTGGAACAGGCCTTGAATGATCACGACCGGATTCATGGCGTCATCTTGGGTTCGGCCATCAATTCCGGTGGTCACACAAACGGTTATATGGTCCCGAATCCCAACGCCCAGGCACAAGTGATCAGCCAGGCGTCAAAAGAGGCGGGAATTTCCCTGGCTGACATAAGTTATATTGAGGCCCACGGCACAGGAACTTCACTTGGCGATCCAATCGAAATTCGCGGGTTGCAAATCGCCTTTTCAAGGCAAACCCCAAAAAAACAGTTTTGCTCTGTGGGATCGGTGAAAACAAATATCGGCCACGCCGAAGCCGCGGCTGGTATCGCGGGACTGATTAAGGTGCTGCTTCAGTTCAAGCATCGCCAGCTTGCGCCTTTATGTAACGTAAAATCCCTCAATCCGGGGCTCAGATTTGATGAAACGGCGTTTTTTCCCCAACTTTGCCTTCAGGACTGGAAAATCACTGAAACGCCTTTGCGCGCCGGAGTGAGTTCGTTCGGCGCCGGAGGCGCCAACGCCCATATCATTTTGGAAGAACCACCGTCCGCCGCCCAAAACGGGGGGGGCGGACGGGGCGATACCCCGCCTTATCTGATTGCCCTTTCCGCACGAACCGAAACTGCATTAATCAAACGGCAGGAAGAACTTCTTGAATGGCTTTTGCATCACGGCGATAGGGTTGATCCGGCGGATCTGGTCTA
The DNA here is from genome assembly GCA_041557055.1 of Desulfosarcinaceae bacterium. Lineage (GTDB taxonomy): Bacteria > Desulfobacterota > Desulfobacteria > Desulfobacterales > Desulfosarcinaceae > JARRKU01. The sequence goes on along the minus strand of JBFFHG010000010.1, from coordinate 9,536 downwards.
CACCCTGAATTACCGTCGCGAGCATTTTGACAAACGTTCTGTTTTTATCTTCGACTCAATTGGTGCGTTAAAACAAGACCTCAAGGCTGTTCTGAACGGCAAGCCGGTAAATACGGGTAAATTCGACCGGTCCGTCTCTTTGCAAAAAATTGTTGAAAACTATATGGCCGGTAAAGAAATCAGTCCGGAACCTCAAAAAGACAAACAATCGAGGAGACTGTTATCCGTTCCCGGATATCCTTTTTTAAAAAAGCGATGTTGGCTCAGCGATGACTCAAAAACAGAGGAGGAAAAAACGGCCTTTATCTTTCAGACGGTCTGGGAGCCAAAGAAAATAGACAAAAAAAAGACGTCTTCTCTTCCCGACCGGTTGATTGTATTTGTACCGGATAGAGCATGGTGTGAGCCTCTGAAAATTTTTTTTACAGGAATTGAAACGGAATTTGTAATTCCCGGAGAAAGATTCCAAATGGAAAAACCAGGGCTCTTCCGAATAAATCCGGTACAAAAAAAGAGCTATCTGGCGTTAACGGAACACCTTCTGGGAAACGCCGAAGCGCCCTGTACGATTGTTTATTTCGGGTCGTCCGGAACACTGGAGGATCAGATCGCATGGGGGTTTACCTCATTGCTGCACCTTTTTCAGAGTATTGCGTTACAGCCATCACCAACGGCTGTTCGTGTTCTTTTTGCTTTCAGGTGGGACAAACACAACACATACCCGGTTTACAAGGCGCTCCCAGCTTTTACAAAAAGTCTGCATCAGGAAAACCCAAAAATCACCTGCCAACATCTGGAATGGCATGATGAAAAAGAGCTTCAGGTCGAGACGTTCGCAAACCGCATACTGGAAGAGTTGACCCAGTCTGAAAACCTTGACTGCATTGTGCGTTATGCCGACGGACAACGATGGGTTAAACGGTATCAAACCGTTGAATTTGAGGACCGTAATCCGAACGCGCCAATTTTCAGAAAACAGGGCGTTTATCTTGTCACCGGAGGACTCGGAACGCTTGGGCTTTTAATTGCTCGGTATCTGGCTCAAAACTATGATGCGCGGATTCTGCTGGCGGGAAGATCCCCGGAAAGCGAGGATATCCGGCAGAAGCTGGAAATATATCGGGAACAGGATGGCGGAGATTTTATCTATACCCGGTGCGATCTATCATGCCCTGAAGATGCCAGCCGGTTAATCTCTCTGGCGCAAACCCGCTTCGGCGCCATCAATGGAATTTTTCATGCCGCAGGTGTGATTCATCAACACAACCTTGCTGAAATATCGTCAGATAATGTGATGGAGGTCATTACGCCCAAAATACAAGGAACCGTTTATCTCCACAAGGCTGTCAGGCATTTGCCTTTGGATTTTTGCTTGTTGTTTTCATCACTTTCCGCCGATCTCGGCCTTGCGGGTGCAGCGGATTACGCTTTTGCCAATGCGTTCCTGGATGCCTATGCGGAAACCGCCCGTCACCTCTTTTCGGTTAACTGGTCACATTGGGAAAAAGGGGGAATGCAACGGGGAAATCGCCAAAGCACCGCCCGTTTTGAACAATGGATGCAAAAAAACCAGGGGATCGCGCCTCTTTCCAACCAGCGGGGAATTAACACCTTGCGGCGTATTGTTTCGCTGAGGTTGGTCAAGGGCGTTGTGGCGCACGGGAATAAGGAGCGGATTCTGGATACATTGAATGCCGGTGCGGTTTTAAAATCTAACGGAATTTTAAAGGGAAAAATGGAAAAGAATATACAGTATCCGATCGGAAGATCGGAAGATACAACAAGGCAAGGATTAAAAGCGGAGATCGCAAAAGAACTTCAAAATCTGTTGAAGCTTACGCCTGACGAAATTGATTTTGAAAAGAGCTTTGGCGACTATGGATTTGATTCCATCGGGCTCAAACTTTTTGCCGAGCGGTTGAATGAGCGGTACCATATTGAAATCAGTCCAACGGTTTTTTTCAACTGTGAGCACATCAATGACTTGGTTGAGGAATTGTTGTCAACCAACAAAATCACCGTCAAAACGGAAAATCAGACAACGAAATCCGCTGATATATTGCAATCAATAACCAATAACGAAAAGACGGGCCATGCGAATTTTGTGGAAAAAACGGCAATCGTGACAGCGAATGAAGGCTTTCAACCGATCGCTGTTGTGGGGATGGACGGCATTTTCCCTGGTGCTGAGAATCTTGCGCAATTTTGGAGACACCTTGAAGCTTGTGAGGATCTGGTCACTGAAATTCCGGCGGATCGCTGGCGATGGCAGGATTATCACGGAGACCCAATCAGTGAAAGTACAAAAACAAACAGCAAATGGGGGGCATTTATTCAGGATGTCGATTGCTTTGACTCCGACTTTTTTAGCATTTCACCTTGGGAAGCCAGGTTGATGGACCCTCAGCAACGACTGCTTCTGCAAACGGTGTACCGGAGTATTGAGGATTCAGGAATGGCGCCTTCATCCCTCAGCGGTCGCCAGGTGGGAGTTTTTATTGGTGTTCAGTTTAACGAATATCAGGATCTGCTGGATGAACAAAATTCGTTTCACGCCCATGCAACCACCGGGAATCAGTATACCATGGCGGCAAACCGGATTTCCTATCTGATGAATTTTCACGGCCCCAGTGAGACCGTCAACACCGCGTGTTCCAGCTCGTTAATGGCCGTAAACCGTGCAGTTCGAGCACTGCAAAACAATGAATGCGAAGTGGCCGTGGCCGGAGGCGCGAGCCTTTTATTGACACCGAAAACCTGGCTGGCTGCCGGTCAGATGGGCATTCTATCTTCCGATGGCCGTTGTAAAACATTTGACGCAAAAGCCGATGGTTATGTCAAAGGAGAAGGTGTCGCAGCCATTGTGTTAAAACCTCTTTCCCATGCCGTTAAGGATGGCGATGTCATTCATGGCACAATCCGGGGGTGTGGCGTTAACCATGGCGGCAAAGCGCATTCCCTGACGGCCCCCAATGCAAAGGCGCAAACACAACTTCTTATCGGCACCTACCAAGAGACCGGAATTTCGATGCAAACCCTCACCTGTCTGGAAGCTCATGGAACAGGCACTGAACTGGGAGACCCCATTGAAATTGAAGGGCTGTTGAATGCTTACCGAAAATCGGTTGTTGCCGAAAGTCAACCATCTTCCTGTTCACCGCATATTGCCGTCGGGTCGGTTAAAACAAATATCGGCCATTTAGAACCGGCAGCCGGAATTGCGGGCATCGTGAAAGTCCTCCTTTCCATGAAGCATGGAAAATTGCCGGGGAACCCGCACCTTCACACTCTGAATCCATTGATCGACACACGGAATTCCCCATTTTATTTTAATGAGAAAACCATTCCATGGATTTGCCTTAAGCAAAATGACGGCACCCCGATTCCAAGACGAGCAGGGGTGAGTTCTTTTGGATTCGGAGGGGCCAATGCCCACATCATTCTGGAAGAACCGCAGGAAATCCCTCACTTAACGACTTACCAAAACAAACCGGTTCTGATTACTTTGTCCGCAAAAACAAAAGAGCGTCTTGTTCAGCGGCAAAAGGATCTTTTGGTGTGGCTGGCGGATACTGAAGAGCCGGTCTCCGTCAAACAGATCGCACAGACCCTGAACAACGGCCGTGATCATTTTGAGAAGCGTTGCGCCATTGTCGCCGAATCTGTCCGGGAACTCACTGAAACACTTTTTCTTGTTGAACAGGGAAAATATCCTGATAACTATTTTAATCAGAACAATGAAGGCATTTCTCCGGAGCAGGAGAAAATTTACCGAAAGATTGTTCAAAACGTCCCTGAGATGAATAAAGAACACTTGCGGATGCTCGCTGAATTGTATGTCCGGGGAGACGATCCGGACCGGTTTGCGTTCAAAGAAACGGCCCCGCCGGCAAGACTCTCCCTTCCCGCCTATCCCTTCCGGAAAAAGCGATACTGGTTTTCCAAAACGCCCGCCGGGATAAAAAAGGTGTCAACACAGCCGCCCGGTCTTCATCCGCTCCTTGATGCAAATGTTTCAACGGTAGAACATGTTGCGTTTCATAAAGTTTTCAATGGAGATGAATTCTATTTAAAGGATCATCGGATCGGCGCGCATCATCTGTTACCTGGCGTGGTTTTTCTGGAAATGATCCGCGCGGCCGGAACGTTCGGAACACCGGGGAGCCCGACGCTTAGCATCCTGAATATGATGTGGATCACCCCTGTGATAGTTGAGGAAGCTGCAAAGGATATCCGGATCAGGCTGACGCCGGAGGATAACAGGGACATTTCCGTGGAAATATGTGACAATATCCCGCCATATACACTTTACGCCCAGGGCCGGCTTGTTCCCGCTGAAACCACTGAAAAAGATTCTTCGACAATCATAAACCTTTCGCAAATCCGCCAAAGAATGAACCATGAAATCTCCGGGCGCGATTATTACAAAGATCTGAATAAAAGAGGACACCACTACGGTCCGACATTTCGTACGCTCAAACACGCATGGTGCAATGAACAGGAAGCATTGGGTGAACTTCATGTTCAGACAGGGGCGCATGATTTTCAAGATGACGGTTTTTTCCTTCATCCGGGGATCATGGATGGAGCGCTGGGAGTTGCATTGGTCATTGATTGCTTTGCTGAAGATACGGAACCAACACCTCTTATCCCGATTGCAATGGATGAAATGAAGTGTTTCGGAAAAATTCCGAAAATATGCTTCATGTATGCCCGATTATTGAAGAGCAATCCTCAAAAAGGAATCCGGACCTTTGAATTCAGACTCTTTGACGAATCCGGCACCGTTTTTCTTGAGATTAACGGTTTTCACTCCAAGCAGTTGCTTAAAAAAAAGCAGCCAGTCGTGCTTTATGAACCGGTATGGCAAATCACCCCTTGCGATGCACAATCTGAAAGAGGTGATATAAAACACCGCCAAATGGTTTTTTTTGGAACGGATCCGCATCGTCTTGATCAATTGACCCATGAAGTAATGCAGCGGTTTTTCCCTCAACCGGAGGTCATTAACGTCGTTCCCGGGGAGCAATACGGCCGTCCATCCCCCGGACTGGTTCAAATCAGAATTGGAGAACCCGATGACTGCGCACGATTGGTTCGGGAAATGAAAACGGCTCCGGGCCACTCCTTGGATCTGGTAAACCTGATGGCCTGTCAAACGCCGTCGGCGCATCGGCAAACCTCACTGGCGAAATCTTTTGAAGAAGAATTGACCTGCGGTATCGATTTTGTGTTTTCGTTAACCAAAGCATTGATGCAACAAAGCGTAGGCGCCGAAATACGGATACTTCATCTTGTTCCGAACGATCTCAGGCCACTGCAGGCGATGTTATCCGGATTCGCAAAATCCCTTTACCAGGAAGATCCTGGGTATAAAATGCGGATAATTTCAATGCCCGATATGGAAAACACCAAAGCTCTTTGTCACCTTCTTCACAAGGAATTGACTTTTCCCTGGCAGGAAGATTTTCATGTCAAATATGATCACAGCGGCGTCAGATTCATGGAACAGTGGGCGTTATTGCCTGAACCGGAAAAAAGCGGATCGGAGACGATAACCATGCGTCCCGGGGGCGTTTATTTGATTACCGGCGGCCTGGGAGGCCTTGGTTATCTTTTCGCAAAGCATTTCGCGGAAAAGTTTTCGGCAAAACTGATTCTGATTGGACGTTCTTTTCCCGGTTCGGAACAAAATCAAAAAATTAGGCTGTTGGAAGAAAAAGGCGCCACGGTTCTTTATTTAAGAGGGGATATCAGTGATAAGACGGCCCTTTCCCAGGTCATTTTAAAAGGTCGGAATGAATTTGGAGAAATTAACGGCATTCTCCATTGTGCCGGAACCGTAACGGAAGGTTTTATCCTTAAAAAGACAAAAGAGGATTTTTACGCTACCTTTGCGCCAAAGCTGAGGGGAACGATTTATCTGGACATTCTCACGAAAAATGACCATCCGGACTGGTTTGTGATGTTCTCCTCGATTTCCGGTGCCCTGGGAAGTCTGGGACTTTCGGACTATGCCGCAGCCAATGCGTTCCTTGATCAATTCGCCTGTTACAGAGAGGTGCTCGTTCGCGAGGGCAAACGCTTCGGCAAAACCGTATCGATAAATTGGCCCATCTGGACGCAAGGCGGCATGAAAATTAATGACAAGGCCCAGTCATACCTGAAAGACTTGTTCGGAGACACGTTGGGCAGCGAGGACGGCATTCAGACTTTTGAAAGCCTTCTTCGCCTTGGGCTGCCCAGGGTTCTGGTTGTTTCGGGAAATTCGCAAATCCTGCAGCATTACATATCGGGAAAAGAGCCAACTGCACCTGTGTACAAGGACTCACAATCGCAGAACACACCTGCTAAAGCACATTTGGTTGTCACTGATGATGTTGCCTTGCGCCAAAAAATCCAAACCCTGCTTTGTAAAATTCTCGCGGAAACGCTGGATTGCGCGCCGGAAACCATCAAGGAACTCGATCCTTTTGAAGTATACGGAATTGACTCTGTCATGGTTCTCAATCTGATTCGCGCTTTTGAAACCCATTTCGGTAGATTACCGAGAACCATATTTTTTGAATGCCTGAATCTTAGTGAGTTGACGGACTATTTTCTCGAAAATCATAAGAAAGCGGTTTTTGAAAAGTTTGCAGCGCATCTTTCTGAAAAGAAAGAAAAATCGGATGCCATTCTGAAAGCGGACCTTCAGCCGGGAAACCCGCCGGCGGCCAAGTCTCACCGTTTGGTTTCAACTTCTTTTATGCCTGAAAAGCATGCACTTGCCCAGGTGTCAGCCCATTCACCCGTGATTTATGAGCAAACAAACGTTTGCGGAAAAGATATTGCCATTATCGGCCTCAGCGGGCGTTATCCCATGGCGGATACACTGGATGCATTCTGGCAAAACCTCTTGAACGGAAAGGACTGCATCACTGAAATTCCCAGGGAACGTTGGGATTATGAACTCTTTTTTGACAATGACAAGTCAAAGCACGGCGTCATTCATAGTAAATGGGGAGGGTTTCTGACGGATTACGATTCGTTTGACCCTCTTTTTTTCAATATTTCGCCAAGGGAAGCCGAGTTGATGGACCCACAGGAACGTCTTTTTCTTCAGGCCGCATGGGAAGCGGTCGAAGATGCCGGTTATACGCCTGAAACTCTGGGGGGAGGATATGGCATAAACAACGATAAGGGCCTGGTGGGGGTTTATGTGGGCATCATGTATGGCCAGTACCAGCTTTTCGCTGCGGAGGAAATGCAAAAGGGGAATATGGTGGGCACCAATGTTTCCTACGCCTCGATTGCAAATCGTGTGTCCTATTATCTCAATCTGCACGGGCCGAGCATCGGACTGGACACCGCCTGTTCATCTTCCCTTACGGCAATCCATTTGGGATGTGAAAGTATCCGCAGCGGACAGTGCATGGCGGCAATCGCCGGCGGTGTAAATTTGACCCTGCACCCCAACAAGTACCTGCTGCTCAGCGACACCAAGTTTTTGTCGACAGACGGCCGCTGTCGAAGCTTTGGCGATGGGGGGGACGGTTATGTGCCCGGCGAAGGGGTCGGCGTTGTTCTGTTAAAATCCCTGGACCAGGCTATTGCCGATAAGGATCATATGTACGGTGTAATTAAAGGTTCGGTGATCAATCATGGCGGAAAAACGAATGGTTACACGGTTCCCAATCCGGTTGCCCAAACCCGGTTGATTCATCAGGCATTTGAGCAAGCTAAAATTCCTGCACATAAAATAAGTTATGTTGAAGCTCACGGCACAGGCACCGCCCTTGGAGATCCCATTGAAATCAGCGGATTAAGCAAAGCCTTCGGGAAAGATCAAAAAAAGGGCCGATGCGCTGTGGGGTCGGTGAAATCCAACATCGGCCACCTTGAAGCTGCTTCCGGTGTCGCAGGTTTAACCAAAATCCTGCTTCAATTCAAATACCAAAAACTTGTTCCTTCCCTTCATTCCAAGGTGATAAATCAAAATATCATTTTGGACGAAACCCCATTTTACGTGGTGCAAAAAGTGGCGGACTGGCATTCGGAGGACAAAAGAGTTGCCGGACTCAGCTCCTTCGGGGCAGGTGGGGCCAATGCCCATCTGATCCTTGAAGAGCCGCCCAAAGCCACTGATTCCGCAGTCGATGCGCGTCCCTTTCATCTTGTTGTTTTTACGGCAAAATTAAAAGAGAGCTTGAACCGGTATCTGGACCGATTTGCTGACTGGCTGACGATTCATGGAAATGAAGCGCCAATAGATGCCATTGCCTTTACAATGAATTGTTGCCGATTGCATTTCGGTTGCCGTTGCGCAGTTGTGGTTGAATCAACGGCGGATCTCTTGAAAAGTCTGAAAGCGGTTATGGCAAATAACTCTCCCGACAATTTTCTGATGGGGGATGATGAGGAAGACAAACCGGAAGATCCTCTTTTTCTGGAGCTTTTGCGAAAACTGCAAGAGGAAATCATAAATAGCCCGCCGGACAATCACAATGAATACCGGCAAAAATTGCTTGCGTTGGCCAAACTGTTTACAAAGGGATATTCGCTTGACTGGCGTTGTGTTTACCCCACAGAGAACCATCGAAAGATTTCTTTGCCGGCATATGCTTTTTTGCGGGAGCGATACTGGCTCCCCCAGATTGAAGATACCCGTGTAAACGGGCTCAAATCAAGCGGCCACCCCTTGTCCGCAGAGAATGTATCGACATTGGAGCGGCAATGCTATCGCAAGCAATTCAGTGGAAACGAGTTCTATCTTTCCGATCATATCATTGGCAATCAAAAAATTCTTCCGGGAGTCGCGCACCTTGAGATGGTTCGTTTGGCGGGAAACGCAGCAAACCCGAGCGGGATGGTGGCCGAAATAAGAAATGTTTCCTGGATATCTCCGGTTGTTGTGGGAAACGATCCGAAGGAAATTGAGATCCGGCTAATCCCTCGCGATGCTTGTGTTTATTATCAAATCGGAAACAAGGACATCGAAAACGAGATATATTCACAGGGAGAGCTCGTATACCATTCCGATACAGATAACGCCACGCAACACCATTCGAACCTTGAGGCGTTGAACAAGCGATTCTCCATGAAGCTCACCGGCCCGGACGTATACCGTAAGCTTGAAGATTTTGGGTCGGCCTACGGGCCATCCTTTCAGGTGTTGAAAACCATCAGCTTCAATACAACCGAAGCCTGGGGAGAAATAGAGCTGCCGGAAATTGCTGTGTCCGGATTCCAGGAGGATCAATGGGTGATTCATCCGTCCCTTATGGACGGTGTCTTTCAAACACTTTACGGCATTGTCCACGCACACCATCTGGAAGACACTATGCCACTGATCCCGTTTTCAGTCGCGGAAATCAAGATTTACGGGCCATTGGAAAAAAGATGTTATGCGCATGTTACCTTGCCGGATTCCGTTCAACCCCGGAACAATAACTCGTCACTGCGATGCAATATAACGGTATACAGTGAATCCGGCCGGGAAATTCTCCGTGTGGAAAACTATACGGTTCGCACGTATAAAAAGGCCAAAACCATTT